>JAIOQF010000154.1 GCA_021413535.1 Verrucomicrobiota bacterium | reverse complement strand
AAATGCGTGTAAGCTTATATAGTTTTATTTAGAAATAAGAATTCACCTCATGAGCAAACATCTTTTAATACTTGGAGCCGGGACGGCGGGAACCATGATGGCCAACCATCTTCGCCGCCATCTGCCTGCGGCTGACTGGCGCATATCGATTGTGGACCGCTCCGAACAGCATCTCTACCAGCCAGGTTTTCTTTTTCTGCCGTTCGGCATTTATCAGGAGAGCGACATCATCCGCCGCACCGTGGACTTTCTGCCGAAGGGTGTTGAGTTCATCTGCTCGGAAGTTGACGTCATCACTCCGGACCGGCATGAGGTGAAACTGAAGGACGGTGCAGTCCTGAACTACGACATCCTCATCATCGCCACCGGTTGCCGCACTGCGCCGGAGGAAACGCAGGGGATGCTGGGAACGAAGTGGCGGCAGAACATTTTTGATTTCTATACATTCGACGGCTCGCGCGCCCTGCGAGACAAGCTGGCATCGTGGCCAGGCGGCCGACTGGTTGTTCATGTGAACGAGATGCCCATCAAATGTCCAGTGGCACCACTGGAGTTCAGCTTCCTTGCCGACACGTTTTTCCGTGAACGCGGCCTTCGCGACAAGGTGCAAATTACCTATGTAACCCCGCTTTCCGGCGCCTTCACCAAGCCGAAGGCCTCGAAGAAACTCTCGCATCTTCTGAGCGACAAAGACATCGCGCTCGTATCCGACTTCGTGGTCGAACGCATTGATCAGGAGCGAAACGCGCTCGTATGCTTTGATGGTCGCGAAGTGCCGTATGACTTGCTGGTGACCACTCCGACCAACATGGGCGACGAAGCGGTGCGACGCTCCACGCTGGGCGATGATCTGGACTATGTTCCGACGCACAAGCACACCTTGCAGTCGCTGAAGCATCCCGATGTATTCGTGCTCGGTGACGCCACCAACCTCCCCGCATCCAAAGCCGGCTCCGTCGCTCACTTTGAAAGCGAGACACTGGCGGACAACGTGCTGCTTTACATTGCAGGCAAACCGTTGAAGGAGGAATTCGACGGCCACTCGAATTGCTTCATCGAATCCGGCAACGGCAAGGCGCTGCTCATCGACTTCAGTTATGAACATGAGCCACACGAGGGTAATTTCCCATTTTCTTTTGGCCCGATGAAACTGCTTGAAGAAAGCCGCATCAACCACTGGGGCAAGCTGGCTTTCCGCCATGTCTACTGGCATCTTCTTTTGAAAGGCCGCCCCCTTCCTGGAATCAGCCGGACGAAGAAACCGCCCGTCGAAGCTTGAATCAATCACCCAATAAAATTCAATATCATGAACCGAACCATCGCAGGAACTGAAGTCGACGTAAACGAGGAGGGCTACCTCACAAACATGTCCCAATGGAACGAGCAGATCGCCGCCGCCATGGCTACGGAGGAGGGTATCACTCCCTTGACGGAGGCCCATCTGAAGGTCATTCAATTTCTCCGGGAACAACAGAGCGAGGGAGTCGCGCTCACCATCCGCGGCTTGGGAAAAAGCGGCGTCGTCACAACGAAGGAACTCTACGACTTGTTCCCCGGAGGGCCGCTTAAAAAGGCTTCAAAAATCGCCGGCATACCGAAGCCTGTCGGCTGCATTTAAATCACAACTTATTTTACTATGAACACCGACGACAAACACCCCGTCCGCAAAGTCTTGATCATCGTCAGCCGAGGCTCGCTCGACGGGATCTACCCCGCGCTGATCATGGCCAATGGAGCGCGCATGGAAGGCATCGAGGCCTCCCTCTTCTTCACATTCTTCGGACTGAACGGCCTCGTGAAAAGCACCATGGACAGTCTCAAAGTAGCCACCGTCGGCAATTCCGCGTTGAATATGGCCATGCCCATGCTCGGCCTGCCGATCACCATGCCGTTCCCCACGGTCATGGGAGCCATTCCTGGGGTGTCGGCATTTGCCACCCATTTGATGAACAAGGAAATGGAAAAGCTCGACATCCCCCCTGTGCGCGAGTTCCTGGAAATGATCTCTGACTCCGGCGGAAAGATCTTCGCGTGCAAACTGGCGATGGACATGTTCAAGCTCAAAAAGGACGACCTTTGGGAGCGCGTCGATGATGTGCTCACCGTCGGCCAGTTTTACGAACACGGCGCCGGGGCCGGGTCGCACATATTGTTCACCTGAATCACGTCACTTGCATCAAACCCCAAACACCCAGCCAACAGCCATGAAACGCAACATAGGAACCATCGATCGTATCATCCGTCTCCTCGTCGGCGGCAGTCTCATCACCTGGGCTCTGACCGGAGGTCCGGCCTGGGCTTGGGTAGGAATTATTCCCGTCCTCACCGCCGTGATCGGATTCTGCCCCGCCTACTGCCCGCTCGGTCTCTCGACCTGCGGCAAATACAATTGCTCAAAACCTTGAGCCAGCCGGACAGCGCAGGGCGCTGAATGAATCAAGCGGTCCCCGTCACACGGGGCCATTCTGCTGAGGCAAATTTTTCCGCGCAAACTGAGCAATGTGATGTTCACCAGCTTCAAGGAAACGGGCAAAGATGGACCTGCGGCGGCACCCGAAGCGCCTGCCCCGACAACTCCCAAGGACGAAACGCCGGATGAAAGCTGGCTCGATTTCCGTTACAAACCCGCTGACATCAAGGCGCATCTCGACCGCTTTGTCATTCGTCAGGATGATGCCAAGAAGGTGCTGGCCACCGCCGTCTGTGATCATTATCACCACGCGCGCATGATGCGTGAACGACAAGATGGAACAGAAGAAATCGAGTTCGCGAAACAGAATGTCATCATCGTAGGCCCGACCGGGGTTGGAAAAACTTATCTCATCAAGCACATCGCTGATCTTATTGGCGTGCCCTTCGTCAAGGCGGATGCCACCAAGTTCAGCGAGACCGGCTACGTCGGCGCGGACGTCGATGATCTGGTGCGCGATCTCGTGGCCAAGGCCAATGGCAACATTGATCTCGCGGAACACGGCATCATTTACTTGGACGAAGTCGACAAGATCGCCTCCAGCGGCGAACGCCTCGGTCGTGATGTCAGTGGACGCGGCGTGCAGACCACCTTGCTCAAACTCATGGAAGAGACGGAAGTCCCGCTCTACTCCGGAAATGACATGCGCTCGCAGATGCAGATGATGTTCGACTTCCGCAAGGGAGAAGCGCCCAAACGGCAGGTCATCAACACCCGCAACATTCTCTTCGTCGTCAGCGGAGCCTTTACCGGTCTGGAAAAAATCATCGAGCGCCGCCTGACCAAGGGCAGCATCGGATTCGGCACTGGATCGCGCGAGACGATCCGCCCAGAGCACGCGCTGCGCGAAGCGCGCACTCAGGACTTCATCGACTTCGGCTTCGAAGCCGAGTTCATCGGCCGCCTCCCCGTTCGCGTGGTGTGCGATGCACTGGCCGAGGAAGATCTCTTCGAGATCATGAAAAATTCCGAAGGCAGCATCATCCGCCAGTTTGAACGCGAATTCGCCGCCTACGGGATCAATGCCAAGTTTGAAGACAGCGCCCTGCGTCTCATGGCCCGCAGCGCTGCGGTGGAGAAGACCGGCGCGCGCGGCCTCATGACTGTTTGGGAACGCACCCTGCGGGAGTTCAAGTTCGAACTCCCCAGCCTCGGCCTTGGTGAAATCATCATCGACGAGGCCCTGGTGAATGATCAGGCTGCTGCGCTCGCCCAATGCCGAGAGCGCGCGAAAACCGTGCAGGTGAGCGTAGCCGCGCGCGAGGCGGAAACTTTCGCCCAGCACTTCACTCGCGACTACGGGATTGAAATTCGCTTCGACGAAGACGCTACGCGCGCTCTAGTCGAACGCAGTGCACGCGAGGGCTCGCCGATCAGCGAACTCTGCCGCAAGCTGTTCAAGGATTATCCTTTCGGCCTTCAGCTAATTGCGAGCAATACCAGCGAGACATCGTTCACGCTGCCGCGCCGCGCCGCTGAGGAGCCTGACCGTTATCTCAGCGACCTGGTAGTGGCGTCCTATCGCCGCCCGAATCAAGAATCCAACTCACAACCTTCATAATTTACATCCGCATGGGACGCAGTGCTGCAGCCAGTTTATTGATCGGAACCCTCGTCGGCACCATGCTGCTGGCGCTTTACCGCTTCACTCCGGTCTTTGAAGTGGGAGCCTCCAGGCTCGAGAGCATCTACCAGAGCATCTTCATCTTAAAGGACAGCGCGAGTCCGCACCTCTTTCTCCCGCTCCAGTATTTCTTTTACACAGTGATGGCCTTCGTCTCTGCGTGGGTCTGCCTGGAACTGCCCCGTCCC
>JAIOQF010000033.1 GCA_021413535.1 Verrucomicrobiota bacterium | reverse complement strand
TGGCACGCGGATTTATCGCGGGCTCAACGGACTGCCTTCGCTGCTGCCGGCGGCGAAGGCAGAAGTTTCCAGGGGATAGAAAACAGCGGCGGCCTTGCGGGTATCCGAGTTGGCGCGACTGGCTTCGTAGACTTCATTTTTCGAGCCGCGATGCTTCGCCAGCAGATGATAGGCACCAATGCATTCAAATCCCGCATTGAGCGCGCCCTGCATGGGAAGGTATGTATTTAGATCCTTGGTCACATTCTCAACCAGTCCCCAAGGCGGAAACAGATGATCATCTTCCATGCGACGGAACAGGTCATGAACTTCATTCGGATTGGCCGCCAGCGCGCCTGCCATGAGAACATAATGAGGATGCAGCAGCGTTTGGTTGGGGAGATTGGCCCCGCCCACGGCGTAACCCGCCCCGTGATAGGCTTCGCCAGCGGAGAGACCATATAGCCCCATCTCCGCCGCCTTGCTGCCGGGCCAGAACATCGGAAAATAATCTTTCTGCTTCTGGAGCAGCGCCTGTCGTATCCGCAGCCAGTTTTGCCCGGTCACCGCATCGGGCCTGGGGCTGTCGAAATCTGGATAAAACATGCTCTGCACTTCAGCGATGAATCCAGTGCCGTCGTGAATCTTGCCGGATGGATCCATCCGCAACTGCGGTGGCTGATCAGTCATCGCGGCCATGGCCAGCGTCAGCGCAGTCTCACCACCCCAGTCACGCCAGACACCCGGCAGAGGCGTAGTGCCATCCTCGCGCAAGCCCTGCCGGATGTAGCCGGCGGAATCCATCAAATCACCCAGCGCAATCCGGTGCACCGCCTGCGTCACTGCATTGACCAGCAGCTTGTCCTCGAGAATCTGCGCCGCCAGCAGCATCGCGTGATAGTAGATGCTGGTGTCGACCACGCTGAACTCAGTGCCCGGCAGAATGACATTCACCCCATCATCGAGCTGGTGGGTGAAATGCGGCAGCAGACCGGAGGCCTTGGGAAGTTTTTCCACCACCTCTTGAATGCGATGCAAGGTTTCGAGGGCATACACCTTGTCCACCATTCCCAACTGAGCGGCCAGCGCGGTGCCCAGCGCGTAAAGTCCCGTTGCAGGGATGTTGTCAAAACTGCCAGCCGGCACATGAGCACGATCGCGCGCAAGACCTGTCTTCGGACTGTAGCAGCGCGCCAGCTTCGCATAACTGCTCAGAAAAACATATTCGTCGTAGGGCACATCCGGGGTTTTGACGACGAAGTTGACAGAATTCAGACAAGCGTCGGTGCCGGGCTCAGCCACCCAGTTGAGGAATTTCGCATTTCCAATTTCCACCGGATTCAACGGCACAGGTGAGGTGCGCAGATCGTGACTGTCGATCTCGATGTTCCGGAACCAGAGAATCTCCTGGTGCACAGACTTAATTTCCACCTTGATGACCCCCTTGCCTCGCGCGGCGAGTTCTAAGCCGACGATTTGCGGCTGATATTTGGCCTTGATCTGAGCGGGATAACAGGCTCGAAAATCGAGCGTCAAATCGCGGTCATCCCCTAATCCGGCAAGACTAAGCCACATGCCGCCCCAATAGCCCGGCGGCATTGAAACACAGACAGTGCCGACTTCCCAACCAAGCCCCCCTTCCCCGGCGCCAATGAAACCGAAGTCCGTGCCGAGATGCGTGTAGGCAAGGAACGGGTTCATCTTGCGCTCGATTTTCTGCCGCCCCCCACCCATGGGGTCTTGGACATTAATATATTGATGCACGGGCTGATGCACGCGGTGCGTCTCAGTTGGTGGATTCGGATCTGGATGGAATTCAACGCGGGCGGCGTTGGAGAGCTCCGTTCCTGGCTGCTGTGTTTCCTGGGCAGCCAACGAGCAAAGCCCCAAACCAAGCAGAGCTCCCAACCATGCCATAGGCCTGCATAAGGCTTGATCTATTTTAGAAACAAATGAGTCAGCAACCATCGGGCGAGAAGTCAGATTTATCCACCCAAGGCGTAGTAAACCTGGTTTTGGAATGGTTTTTTGACCCGGCTTCATAGGGAATTACTCCATATTTATTGAAATTATACATCGTATTATATCTCATGGCAACAATTATTGATATGTTAAGCAAAATCCATGACTTGTTTGCCAGCTTTTCGTGGTCTACGACTACCGCCCCAAGATGATATCGGACTCCCCCACCATCCATCCGGTCGGCTTTCTCCAGAACGCACGGTTCTGGCTAATGAGCACTCCCTTAACCGCCTTGCTGGTTTACTGCCTGATTTCGATCTACCTAGGTGAAAATTTCCCATTTTCTAATTTCCCTATGTATTCGAATCCCGGCGCGGAACGGATGTATTACACAATTTCAGCGGAAGACGGAATTGGGCTACCCGTCCAGACCTTGACCGGCGTGACCAGCCCGAAAATCGGGAAAATCTACCGCACCAAAGCCGCGAAATATTCCAAGAAAATCAACGTCAAAGCCTCGAAATTTACTCCGGCTCAGATTGCCACCGTCGGCCAAGAAATCCTCAGCGACCTCCGCGAAAAAGCCAGTTACCTTGGCCGGGAGAACCAGCTTCCCGCAAAACTTCAGCTCAACCGCACTTGGATTACCTATACAGGCGGGCGCATCGTCGAAACCACCACCGTGCTAGCCAAGGAATAGACCGCCATGATAACTCGACTTTTCTCTGGATGGTTTAAACCGATGAACGTGAGTCCGCTTGAGGGATTCTTCCTACGCTTGCTCTTTGCTGGTGCGCTGATTTATACCATCCGAGTCACCGGACAGTTCAATCTTCCCAACGAGCCCCATCCAGTCGGGCTCCTGAAAATCCTCCATCGACTTGCCGATGGCCCCGGCGTGACGGATCACTCGCAGTGCCGCACGTGGCTCACCTGGCTGGCTGACCCGGACAAATTTGAGATCTATCGCTGGTGCTTTGTGGGCGTGCTTATTTTTTATGTCGCGGGCATCGCGCTGCCCGTGGTGCTGCCGCTGGCCTCAGTGATGCACATCCTGCCTTACACGCTCTTTGGTTCGCAGGAATACAACTTCCATGGAGCCTCGATGATCAGCTTGGTGCTGCTCGCCCAGGCCCTCACAGTGCTCTACCACGCGATTTTTCAGAAGTGTTCCTTCAAACCGCCGGATGCGAAACTCCGCGGCTGGATGCTCTTGCAGTCCATGGTCATTGTCACTGGCGCTTATTTCGTTTCCGTCTTCGCCAAAATGGAAAACTCTGATGGCGAGTGGTTCATGAATTCCAATAATGTGGCCTTGGACATGATCAAGACCGACCGTCAGACCTACTTCAACCAACATCGCGGACCGATCCCGGTCATCTCGTCGGAAGACCTTAAACTCGTTCGTGAAATAGGAATCACTGACGTCATCTTCCGCCCCAAATCTTATCCAGTCCAAGTGGTCGCAACCTGGCTGCTGGAGCATCCTTGGACCTCCCGCATCCTTTTCAGCTCGGGCGTTCTGTTGGAGACCGTTTGCATCCTCGCCATAGGGAACCGCATCTTGGCTCTCTTTTTCGGGTTATCCCTCATCGCCTTCCATCGCTCCATCGACGCCTTGATGGGCGGCGTCGCCTTCCCCTTCAACGAGCTGTGCGATTTCATCTTCCTGATTGGAATTCCTTTCGGACTCGCCTGGACGCTGGAGCGAATAAAAAACATCCGCGTCCGCCACGCGCTCCTCATCGGTGCCGGCATTGGTGTTGTCGCCAGCTACTGGTTTCACGAGAAAACTGGAGCAGCCACCTCATCCTTATGCAACTACCTGCTCTCGGTGAACTACGTAATCTTCGGCACTTGGAGCAGCCAGGACTGGAGTGGTTTTTTTGAATACCTAAATCCAGTGATCATGTCCGCCGCTGCCGGAGCTTTGGCGGCAGCTTTTGCCGTTCATTTTTGGCAAGGTAAAAAGTTCCCGCAGACTACTGAGTCAACTTCTTGACTCGATCCAAGCTAGCCTCGTGGTTCTTTAATTCTGTCTGCACCAGGTCTGCCTGATGGCGCAGATCGCTCCGCTGCCGTTCCGCATCAGCGATGTCCGAGCGCAGCTCGGCAATCTTGCGCTCCATCTCGGTTATTTTTTCGCGGCGCTTCTCTTCCTCCATTTCCCCCATTTCCAATTTCCGCTGCAGTGTTGCCAGGCGCTCTTCTTCACGTCGAACCTTGGATTCCATCTGGCGGTCCTGTTCGCGCATGATCGACTCTCCGCCCGGACCGGGCTTGACGCGAGTCTCCTCGCGCGCTTTTTCCTGCCGAAGAAATTCCAGTCGCATCGCCTCGCGCTGCACACTTTCCCGCAAACGGTTCAGACGTGCCTTGAGCGCCATTTCCTGGCCGGAGCCTGAAGCTCCCGCGCCGGCGCCCGCAACACCAGCCTTCGTTGGTTGCTCGGATAATTCTTTTTCCTCCATCGAGTCAGTAGCCGCAGACTGTTCGACCCTGGACTTCGGCATTGTTTTATCCGCATTTTCCACGATCCCCTTCAGCACGGATTTGTTCAACGAAACACCGCGAGTCTGGCCCGGTGGAACATTGATGAGATTCCTCAAATTGCCTTTCTCGCTTTCAATCTCCCGCCACAATTCTCGGGCCTCCACTGAATCCTCAGGCAACGCCGCCAGCAAGGCGTAACGCTGATCCATCGCCTGCTTCACGTCGCGCAATGGCGCCAGTTTCAATTCCATGTCCGCAAGTTCACGTCGGGAAACTTCGAGGCGGCGCGTCAAATCTTCCTTCAACGCCGAGAACTCCTTCTCCGCTTCGCTGGTAAGTCGCCGCGTTTCCTCAAAACGTTCCCGACGCTCCTGTTCTGCGATCGTGAGCCGTCTCAGTTCATCATGTAAGCCAGCCTCTTTTTTACTCAACACTTCGACCCGGCTTGTGGCGGCCTCCTCCTCAGCACAGACATCATCGAGGATTCCCTTGTGCTTCTTCCGCTGCGTTTCCAAATCTTGAATCTCGTTATTAATCTCTACGCGCTGGGCCTCGGCCACCGCCAGCGCCTTCGTCGTTTCGCCAAGTTTCGTTTTGGTATCCGCCAGTTCCTCGCATTGAGCCGCGATTTCTTTGCGCTTCGCCCGGGCCTCATCCAGTCGCATCATCTCTGCAATCAATTCCTCTCGTTTCGCAGCCAGATCCTTCTCATGCTGCTCACGCTCGACGTGAATGCGATGAAGCACTTCTTCAACTCTCTGTTGCGCCGCGCGCGCCTCATCAGTCGCAGCCACGATCTGGCGCTGCTCATCTTGCATCGTGCTGATGCGCTCCTTCAGATCACCCAGTTCATCTTCCGCGCGCTTCTTCCCAGCGCTCAAGCTGGACAGCGCAGCGTTCAACATTCCGTGCTTGGATTCAACTTCCAGCAACTGGGCCTGCGCTTTTTCCAGTCGCGCCTCCACTCCGGACAACTGTTTAATCTGAGCCTCGATCTCACTGCGTTGCCGATCCATCTGCTCCAATCTTTT
>JAIOQF010000149.1 GCA_021413535.1 Verrucomicrobiota bacterium | reverse complement strand
TGCGCCGACGCCGCCGGCTGCGGCTCCGAATATCGCGGCACCCAGCGCACAGGTCTGTTCGCTGCGGCTGACCTTCATGGGGCGGCCGATAATGTCGGCGTAGATCTGCATGAGGGTCTCGTTCTTGATCGATAGTCCGCCGGTATTGATCACCTCCTTCACGGGCACTCCGTATTCTTCGATGCGGTTAATAATGGTGAGCGCCCCAAACGCGGTTGCTTCGATATAAGCGCGGTAGATTTCATGAGCCTCGGTATGCAGGGTCTGACCGAGCAGCAGTCCGGTGAGGCGATGATCGACGAGGATCGTGCGGTTGCCGTTGTTCCAATCCAACGCCAGCAGACCAGTCGCGCCGGGTTTCATTCCCGAGAGTGCTTTTTCCATGTTCACGAATTTTTCGATCGATGTCGCACCGTAGGAATCTGGCACCAGATGATTGACGAACCAGAGAAAGATATCACCGACCGCGCTTTGTCCAGCTTCGATGCCAAAGTAATCTCGCATAACAGAGCCATTCACGATGCCGCAAACGCCGGGGATGTCTGCGAGTGGTTTATTGACGGATGCGATCATCAAGTCGCAGGTGCTGGTGCCGAGTATCTTTACCAATGTGCCTTCCTTGATACCCGCGCCGACCGCGCCCATGTGAGCATCGAAGGCTCCGACGGCGACGGCGGTGCCTTCCTGTAAGCCGAGTTTCTTGGCCCACTCAGCACAGAGGCCGCCGACCTTGGTGTCGGCAGCATGCGCCTCGGAGTAAAGCCGGTCACGCAGGTCGGCCAGCAATGGGTCCAGCTTGTTCAGAAACTCCTTGTCCGGCAGGCCGCCCCATTGAGGGCTAAACATGGCCTTGTGTCCAGCGCTGCAAACGCCACGTTTCAGCGTGAGCGGATTCGTATTGCCCGTGAGCACGGCGGGAATCCAATCACAATGCTCCGCAAAACTGAATGCGGAATGAAAAACTGCAGGATCGCAGCGCCGGAGGTGGAGAATCTTGCTCCACCACCATTCTGAGGAATAGATGCCACCGCATTTAGCCATGATCTGTGGCCGCATTTCATGACCTAGCTTGGTGATTTCCGCAGCTTCCTCATGGGAAGTATGATCCTTCCAGAGCCAGACCATGGCATTGAGGTTATCCTTAAATTCGGGAAGCAGCGCCAGCGGCGTGCCGTCGTGATGCAATGGAATGACAGTGCTGCCGGTAGTATCGACGCCGATGCCGACAATTTGACTGGCATTAAAGTCTGGGTTGTTGCTTGCGGCCTGCTGCAAAGCGCCGCGCACCACGGACTCCAAGCCGTCGAGGTAATCCTGCGGATTCTGCCGGGCCACGTTAGGGTCGCGGGGATCGGTCAGGATGCCGGACTCGCCCGAAGGATAGTTGAAGACCGTGGAACCAATCTCGCGGCCATCGTTCAGATCAATCAGCAGTGAGCGGCAGGAGTTAGTTCCGTAATCGATGCCGAGGGAGTAACGCTTGTTCATGAGGTGCGATGATCGCGGGCTGAGTGTTGGATGCAAAGTAAAATTTTGTTCGGTGATCTCATTGGTATTAAAGATACTAAGGATTGACGAATCCCCATCATGGTCTTAGTCTCCGAATCATGAGTAAAAAACAACAACCATCAGTAAGTCTGCTTCGGCAGGCATTAGTTATTGCGGAGCGCATCCAGCAACTGGAAGGCGAGCTCGCGGCCATTCTGAAACAAGATGTAGAAGTGGAATCTTCCCCGACAGTTTCTGGCGACGTCAAAGTTGGCAAACGCGGTCGCGGTCCCGGCAAGCGCAAGAAACCCAAGTTCTCCGCAGCAGCCAGGGCCAGTATCGCTGCCGCACAACGTGCGCGTTGGGCAAAGATCAAGAAGGAAAAGGGTGAAAAAACTGCCCCCGTAGTCAAGAAGACGAAAAAGCGGAAGAAACCCAAGTTCTCCGCCGAGGCCCGCGAAAGCATCGCTGCCGCGCAACGCGCCCGCTGGGCGAAGATTCGTAAGGCCAAGGGAGTCTAAATTAGATTTTAATAAGAACGCTGCACTGGTTTCCAATGCAGCGTTTTTTTCGGTTCATGCGGTTCAAGCGCGCACCGCTTGGATCTTTAAGTGAAGCTGGATGTGATCGTTGACGATATGCTTGCCTAGAAAGGCGAATAATCTGCCGGAGCAGTGATGTGGTCGGCATCAGCGGCGGCGATGACTGCGGGGAATGTCAGTGCTTTTGTCACGCCACGGAGGGTGAGATTGCCGGCAACCTGATGGTTGGGCACTCCGTCGCTGGCATTGGGGATGGGAGTGGCGCTGCTGATGACAAAGCGCGCGGTGGGATGCTCTTGCACTTGGAAGAAATCTGCGGTCCGCAAATGCTCGATCAGCATGGCGTTCCAAGTGCTGTCTTTCAGATCAGAGCAGGCGATTGAATTCATGTCGATGGTGAACTCACCGCTGCGGAGTGCTCCTTGTGTGATTTGCAATATTCCATCGGCGATTTGAAGCGTGCCATCATGATGGTTGAAGAGGTTCTGCCCAGTCCAGCGAATCACACTTGCGATTGTATCGATCTTGAAAGTTCCATCAATAATGGGAGCAGCAGGCAAGGGTGCATGACTCTCTACCGGCAGCCCGGCGGATTCCCATTCACGCAGGCCACCGCGAAAGTCTGAGACATTGGAGTAACCTGCGTTGATGAGTTTCTCCGCAGCGTCTGCAGAATCGAGAGAGGGTGAACCCTCGCCATAGACAACGATGGCGCGGGCTGAATCAGGTGATAATTCTTGCACCTTTATTTGAAATGCAGTTTCGTAAGAGCAGGCATTCACTGATCCGGCGATGTGACGCGCCGCGTAGTCTCGAAGTTGAGATGCGGTGAGGAGATTCATGGGATACTGGGGGAATATGTTTGAGCGATGCTTTTGGCCGGCTCGGAGATAGCAACCAGTGGAATTCGCCGGGTGAGTTTAAAAACCTGTAGCAGCAGATGAAGTCGAGCTTGCATGATGAATGAATCCGGCCAGCGTGATGCCGCCTGCTGGGTTCTGCAATCGCAGATGCCCAGATATTCTCAATCAACCCTTGTATCCATTCAATCATGAAGCGCAGACTTATCCTTCTAATAGTCATTTCCACAATTTGCACATCTTTACGGGCGCAGACTGTCATCCGCGTCGCTTGCGTGGGCGACAGCATTACTTTCGGCGCTGGTGTGAAGGAAGCCAAAAATAGATATCCCGCACGGCTGGGAGTGCTTCTGGGTGCAGGCTTTGAGGTGAAAAATTTTGGCATGAGCGGAGCGACGATGCTTGATGCAGGCGACAAACCCTACAAAAAACAAAAGGCCTACCAGCAGGCGCTTGATTTCAAGCCTGACATCGTGGTTATCAAGCTAGGCACCAATGACAGTAAGCCACAGAATTGGGCGAAAAAGGACGATTTTGCCAACGATACCAAGTCGCTGGTGGAGGCGTTTCAGCAGGCAAATCCCAAGGTGAAAGTGTATCTCTGCCATCCGGTGCCTGTGATCGATAAGGGCAACTTTGGCATTCGCAATGAGATCGTGAAGCCGGAGATTATTCCGTTGATCGACAAGGTCGCTGCGGAGATGAAACTGGGTGTCATCGATTTATATGTCATCTCATGCACTTCGATCTTGTGTCCGATTTCGGGTATGAGGGTGACAGTAAGTATACCGCCAAGGTGCTCTCGAAATTCTTCGAGTCCGGCAAGGATGGTGTGCTGGCCCCGCTGATCTCTCGCAAGTAGTTCTGGTGCGAAAGTATTGAAGCCCACGCATTCAATGAGCTTCAGAACGCGTTGCGCGGTAGCATCTGCGAGAATGCCTGACTTGACTGAGTAGATGAGGTCAATTGCCATGCCTATGGCGACGGCTTCACCATGCGGCACTTGAAAGTTTGAGACTTGTTCGAGTTTGTGTGCGGCCCAATGACCGAAGTCGAGCGGACGTGCGGAGCCCTGTTCGAAAGGATCGCCGCTGGTGGCGATGTGGGCGACGTGCAGTGCGGCGCTGCGCTGCACCGTTTGTTCGACGATTGCCGGCTTGAGCGACGCCAGATCTTTTGCGTGTATCTCCAACCAGAGGAAAAAATCGGCGTCGCGAATCAGTGCCACTTTGATGGCCTCAATAAGTCCGCAGCGTTTCTCGCGGTCGGGCAGGGTGTTGAGGAAGGCAAAATCATTTACAATGGCGTAGGGCACGGCAAAAGTGCCGATCCAGTTTTTCTTCCCGAAGTAGTTCACGCCATTCTTCACACCTACGCCACCGTCGCCCTGGCTCAGCGTCGTAGTGGGGAAGCGCACTTGGCGAATGCCGCGGTGTGCGGTGCTGGCGGCGAAGCAGACGAGATCCAGCACCGCGCCGCCGCCGATGACAAAAACAAAAGAGTGTCGATCCAGACCGGCGTCATGGATGGCGCTCCAGCATTGCTCCACGAGCGCGAAGTCATTTTTGCAGGCCTCGCCTCCGGCGATCAGAACGGGCGTGGCGGCGAGTGTGAAAACATCCGGATGCAGCGCGGCATAGGATTCTAGCGATTGCAGCAAACCGGGATTCGCGGTAGCGACATGGCTGTCCACAAAAACCAAAGTCTTAGTGATTCGGTCGCCTTCCATCGCGTCGGCGAGAAGATCGCGCAGAAAACAGTTGGAGCTGTCAAAGACGTCGCGCGTGAACAGCACGCGCTGGGTGTAAGGCACACTGAATGTCTGATCGATCATGGAAAGGAGTGCGCTTCGTAATGCGCGCGCAGGGGTTGTCAAACAATACGCTTCATTCGGCGGATATTGCGCGGGGTGTGCATCAGGTGGCTGTGATTTTTTTCTGCCAGAGCAGGAGGAGGGGCAAGCAAAGGCCAAATCCAACCGATGTCATTGGTGAAACTGTGCTTACGGCCAGCGCATCCACCCAGGTGATACCTGCGAGCAAGAGGCCGACCGCCCGTCCGATGTTCGATGCTGGTGGTTTGCTCATGGTGTGGCATGCATTCACCGCGCGCCACCAGGGAAATGCCAGTGACATATCCGCCTAGAGCGACGGCTTTGGTGATTACTTCTGCATTAGTTGAAAAACCGATCGAACCTGTCACCGCTGATGCTGTTGCGAGATACAATAACGTGCGGCACGATCCCATGATGAAGACTGAGCCGATCCACGGCTTGTGAAACAAATCGTAAACCACAACCGCAGTAACCAGCCCCCCGGTGAGCCAGATGCAAGCCTCCGCGCCCCAAATAAACATGGCGAAGCCTGCTGAGAGAAAGACGATGGCCGCGATCCAAGCCTGCACTAGTGAGATGCGACCAGATGGAATTGGGCGTTCCTTGCGATGGTCGTGATCAAACTTCACATCCGCCGCATCATTCAAGAACATGCCGCCAGTGTAGATCATCGAACCGCCGGCGAGAAGCCAAGCCAGCGGTTTCCATTCCCATTTTCCGTCAGCCAGCAGCCAGGCGGCGAGGATGTTCGTCCAAACCGTGGGCAGGTTGGAGATGCGGGCCAGTTCGAGCCAGGGGCGAAGCGTCATTGCAAAATAGTGATTGATTCAAGCCAGTCCGCGCTGCCGCATGGCATCGAGCGTCCAATCGTATTCCGCGCACAACTGGTCGGCGACATCAGCGCTACGGAGGTTCTCCGGCAGCACCTCCCAGGTGTAAGTTTCCATTTCAAGATGCTGGCAGGATGATGGATGTTGCGCGAGCCAGTCCAGCGCGCCGAGCGTGTGATCGCGCGTGTCGCCAAATCCTCCACTGGGTGCGGCATGCAGGGGCACATGAAAATGCACGCGCCATTCGTCGCCGAGCGTGTGTGGATGAGTGGCTGCATATTCGAGCGCGGTAGGGATGTCGCGAAACCGGCGCAGGAGATAATCTTCGCTATCGTGCATGATGACTTGGTGAAAATATACGGGCTCATCGAAGCTCCGGAGCCGTTCGATGTTCTCGGGTATTGGTTTGAATTTCAGCGCGGAACTTAGATGGAGTTTGCTGAGACGGATGCCGGCGTCGTGTATCCGAGAAAGCGCATCGGTTGCTTCCTCGAACTCGATTGCGAGATGACAGCAGTCGTAGTTCAGACCGACGCGG
>JAIOQF010000148.1 GCA_021413535.1 Verrucomicrobiota bacterium | reverse complement strand
GACTCAAGCCGAAGGTATGACCGAGTTCATGGGACAGCACGCCGTCGAGTCCGCCGCCGGTGCTCTGATTATACAACCAGACGCTTCTGCCGCCGCCGAGACCGCCAAACGAGCCGCCGTCTTCTGTCGTGTGGGGCCCGCCCTTGTAGTCACACACGTCCAAATCATAGGAGCTCTTATCGTAGCCCAACCGGCGCGCAGCCTCGAACGCGTGATCCTGGAGAAGGCCGTAGCCGTTCGGCTTGCCCGCTGAATTGCGCGAGGCAATATACCACTGCTCAGGGTAAGGCAGCACAATGAGCGGTGTCACCGTCGGCGTCAGGAAGTAGCGACCAAAGCTGCTGGTGGCAAAATAATCCGTCACCCTGCGCAGCGTGTCATACACATCAGCCTCGGTGCGCGGCTCCTGCATGATGTCGGGAAAGGCGATGCGCAAATAAAGCAATGACTCGGTTTTCGCCGTGTTCACGTTGAAGGGCTTGAATCCCCCGCCAGCCGCACCTTCGGCCATGTATTGCGTGCCCCTTCCTTCTTCGTAGGCCAGCTGGCTGCTATACCGGGTGATGTGTCCGCCGGCGCACATCACGATCACCCGGCGGTTGTCCTCCACCACCGTCGTGTCCGCGCTCGCCACTCGTGGCGCATTTGGTGTCGCGGCAGGCAGCGGCGTCTCCGTTCCCGATACCGGGCAGACCTCGATCACCGGCTTCTTCGGATCAAACTGTTCGCCTACTTCCAATTGGCGAACACGCAAGTCCGCGATGGCCAGCACGCCTTCAGCGGAGATGCCATTGACCTTCGTCTCCTTCAGCCACCAATCCGCACTGCGAGAGCCATAAACATAGGCCGTCATCGCTTCACCCACTGGCGCATCTTGAGCAACGAACGAATAGGACATCGGATTCTTTGATGTCGGCTCGCCCTCGACCGGCACCGCGCCATACCGCGTCAGACTGCCCGTCGTATTCACTCGTTTCTCCA
The DNA here is from genome assembly GCA_021413535.1 of Verrucomicrobiota bacterium. Lineage (GTDB taxonomy): Bacteria > Verrucomicrobiota > Verrucomicrobiia > Verrucomicrobiales > Verrucomicrobiaceae > VFKE01. The sequence continues at coordinate 9,192 of JAIOQF010000148.1, read as the reverse complement.
GCTTGCTCACGATTTCCTCAGGCAGGCTCTGCCGCACCACCATCGGCACTGCGTTCTCGATGGCGAGCTTGGGGTCTTCGGGAATCAGTTGCCCAATCGCTTTCTGATGGGCCATGGCCAGCTTCGTGCCTTCTTCGATCAGCTTTGGCTGTTGCTCCGGCTTCGCGCGGAAATACTTCTCTGCCCAATCACGGAACTCACGCACCGCAGGCGGAGCCATCGGATGGGACTGCGGCACCTGCACCACGCTTGCGGGGATGATCAAGGTCAACGGAGTCGCTGCAGGCGGCACCGTTGCCATGTCTGATGACGGCGGCGTGATTGGCAGAGAATTCGTGACGGCCCGCTCTGGTTTCGCCTTCGACGTCGAAGCGATGGGAGCCTTGGTTGAAGAAGACGGCCAGCCGATCCAAACGGCAGCACCAACGAGTAAAACAACCAAGAGAATACGAAGGCTAGTTTTCATAAGAGGAGACGAGTTGGCGCGGGAAAGTCAGATAACGAAACAAAAGCCCGAAACGTGCAGTGAACACTTTTCGGGTTTAGATTTGTTATTCTATTGTATTAACGATGAACCGAATTTTAGACGAAAGGGCCGCTAAATAGGAGCCAATCCGGTCAATACTCAATATATTTCTTGAGGCTCACTATCTCTTCTCCAACAGGCTCCGGCCCGTCATTTCTGCGGGCTGCGGCACGCCTAAGAGTTGCAGGAGAGTCGGCGCGATGTCGGCCAGGATGCCGTCGCGAACCTTGAAGTTCTTCGCGTCAGCAGCCACGTAAATGCCGTGAACAAGATTGGTGGTGTGCGCAGTGTTGGGGCTGCCATCGGGATTGCGCATGAGTTCACAGTTGCCGTGATCGGCGGTAATGAAAAGACTGCCGCCCAGCGCGAGCACCTTCTCGACCACCAGTCGCACAGCCAAGTCGATGGTCTCGCAAGCATGAACGCCAGCTTCGACGACACCGGTGTGGCCGACCATGTCGGGATTGGCAAAGTTGATGATGGCCAGATCGTAGTTCTCCAATCGACGCACCACTTCAAAGGCCAGATCCGGCGCGCTCATCTGCGGCTTCTTGTCGTAAGTCGGCACTTCCTTCGGACTGATGGCGAGGTAGCGGTCTTCGCCGTTGAACGCCACTTCCAGACCGCCGTTAAAGAAGAATGTAACGTGGGGATATTTCTCGGTCTCCGCCGCACGAAGCTGCTTCAGTCCCGCAGCGGCGACCACTTCGCCGAGGATATTTTTCATGGTCTGCGGAGTGAATATCACGCGGCAACCCTTGTCGTAATAGGTGGCATCGTATTCCGTAAGCGTGTAATAGCCAACTTTCGGTGCCACTTCGCGGTCGAAGCCAGTGAAGTTCTTGTCGAGGAACGCGAGAGAAAGCTGGCGCACGCGGTCGGCGCGGAAGTTGAACCACAGAACCACATCGCCATCGCGCACCCGCTGCGTGTTGGCGTCGGAGAAGATCATCGGCTGGAGAAATTCATCACCACGAGATTCCTTAGCGTAGGCAGCCTGGATGGCAGCTGAAGGAGAAACGCTTTGGGCTGCACCCTTGCCGAGCACGATGGCGTCCCACGAGAGCTTGCTGCGCTCCCAGCGCTGGTCGCGGTCCATCGCGAAATAGCGGCCGATGACGGTGGCGATGATGGCGCCGCTCGGTTTGAGATCGGCTTCGAGTTTCTGCAAATAGCCTGCGCCGCCCGTGGGCGAGGTGTCACGTCCGTCGGTGATGGCGTGAACCATCAGATCATTCACGCCCGCAGCCTTCGCCGCATCACACAAGGCAACGAGATGATCCTGGTGCGAATGCACCCCGCCATCGCTCACGAGGCCCAGAAAATGCAGTCGCTTTCCCTTGGCCTTCGCGAAGGCTTCCTGAAGCACCGCATTGGTCGCGAACTCGCCATCGCGCACCGCTTTATTGATCCGGGTGAGATCTTGATAAACGATCCGTCCCGCACCGAGGTTGAGATGTCCCACCTCGCTGTTGCCCATTTGACCGGCGGGCAATCCAACGTCCTCGCCGCTCCCGCTGATCTTGGCCCAAGGATAATCCGCATAAAGACGGTCGTGAAATGGGGTCTGCGCCAGCAGCGTGGCATCACCGTTTTCCCTGGCCCTGGCTTTTCCATCGGGGTTGATACCCCAGCCGTCGCGAATGATCAGAACCACAGGTTTTTTTGACATGGCTTGGATACTCGCTGCTAACTGGAAAATTTCAAATCACACCGCACGACGAACGATTCATTTGCACATCAGTCCAATCTAGTTAGCCTCTGCATCGTAGCGATGCCGGGTTTCTCTGAACGCATTCTCTGGATTTCTGGCTTACCTGGTTCTGGTAAGACGGCGGCGGCTGCCGCGCTTCGGGATTACTTGCAAGTTGAAGGCTGGACCACGCTGGTGCTGGATGATGCGAAGCGCGGCAGACGTTGCGAAGACGCTGGTTGATCAGGGCGCCATTGTCATTGTGACCATGACCACCAGGCTGGAACAGCAGCGGTTGCTGGCCCGTGAAATCCTGGGGGACAGCTTGTTTCTGGTTCAGTTGAACTGCTCCCGTCCGTTGCGAGAGCAGCGAACACTGGCGCGCGGCCCGCTGCCGGCGGATGATTCATTTGATCCGTCTGATTCCGGTGCGCATATCATTTCGACAGACAGAATTTCTGTCTTACAAACGGCGCAACTCATCTTAAAAATGCTTCGCCTGCGGCAGGAACATCCATCATCCGCAGGCGCGCCAATGGACAAGCCGGTGTTGCGACGCATTTTACCACTGGATCAAGCCGAGCAAAAGCTGCCCGTGCCCAGCGTTGCGATGGATCAACGACCCGCAGCACGTTCAAACGTCGCCACCACGACGGAACGCACACCATCAGTCAGCAGCGGGCTGAAGAATTCTCCGGCAAATGGAGGAGGCCAGTTCCACAGCGCGCTTCAACGCGATGAAAAAAATCAATCGCAGCCAGCACCACCACCGAGAGAGGCTCCGTCCAGAACTTGGCGGGGAACCATGGAGACGGATGCGACCATTGAGCCGGAGCCGGGTGGAGCCGAGGTTGCCGCCGGAGAGCAGGTCGCAGGACGCACGGGCCGTCATCGGCCACGGCGCTTTGTCGAGAATCAGGACCTCGTCTGGTCCCCCTTGTCGTTGATCATTCTGACCATTTGCACCGGCATCGCCATTGCTGTTTTTGTCTGGATCATCGACAGCAGCCTCAAAAAGAAGGCTGAAAAGGAACGCCTCATGGAAGGCAACGTTCCCAGCATCGAACCGAAACCGAAGCCGTATGAGACCACGCCTCCATCAGAGGCTCTGACTAAAAAACGGAATGCCAACGGCAAGTGAACTCTGACCGCGCTTACACCATCGCATTGATCGACGCGTAATCGATCGCCCGCAGACGACTCTGCTTCACACCCAGCCGCGGGACGCAATCGATCAGTGCCTTCGTGTAAGGATGCTTCGGGTTGCTCAGCACTTCTTCGGTGGTGCCGGTTTCGACAATATTGCCCCGGAACATGACCGCCACCTTGTCCGCGATGCCGCGAATAATGGCGAAGTTGTGCGTGATTAAAATCACACTCATGCCCAGGCTGGATCGCAGTTCCGCCAGCAGGTCGATGATCTGTTTCTGAATCGTCACATCGAGCGCAGTCGTGGGTTCGTCGGCAATCAGGAGCGCCGGTTCGCAGCAGAGCGCCATGGCGATCATCACGCGCTGCTGCATGCCGCCGCTGAGTTCATGCGGATACGCACGAAGGCGTTTCTCCGGTTCCACAATGCCCACTTTGTAAAGCCACTTCACAATCTCGGCGTTGATGTCTTTTACATCGGGCCGGTGCAATCGCAGCGCCTCCGCCATCTGTGTGCGCACGGTCAGCACCGGATTCAATGACGTGGCTGGTTCCTGAAAGACATAGGCGACTTCTTTGCCGCGAAGTTTTCTTAGATCGCGCGGCGATAGCTTCAGCACGTCGCGACCACCAATCAAGAACTCGTCGGCAGTGATCGTGGCCGGTGGTTCTGGCAGTAGTCGCGCGAATGAAAGCGCAGTGACGCTCTTGCCGCTGCCGCTCTCACCCACGATGGCCATGCTCTGGCCCGGTTCCAGATCGATATTGATCCCCTTCACGGCCTCGAGTGGTTCCGCACCATGCCTGCGAAATGAAATGCGCAGATTGCGAATTTTTAACAAGGCGGATTTTTTGGGGTCGGCGGAATCTGTCATCGGTCGAAGGGTGTGTTGCGGGGCGGAGACTGCTCTTGGCCTGATGCTCGGCTGAGCAGGCGGAAACTCAAGCTCCAAAGCGCAAGCATCAAGGCCGGGGCGAGTGCCGGGATAGGATCATCCAGCACCCGGTCCGCATGCCGGCGCAGTTGCTCGCCCCAAGTGCCAGCGGCAGAAGCGGAATAAAAATCCAGCAGGCAGAACATCATCATGATCGTGGCGGCGTTGCGCAACGCCAGCCCCGGCAGCGAAGGCAGCGCTCCCGGCAGCACATGATGCACCCAGATACCCAATTGATTCTGCCCAAGCGTGCGCGAGACCTCAATGTAATCACTGTCATCCGCCTCGCGAAACGCCTCGCGAAACGCAGCGATACCTGGAATCGCCGCTGCGAGAGCGACGCTCAACCAGCGATATCCAATTTCCTTCTGCCAAAATATAAGAGCCACCAGCAGCGGTGTGACAGCCAGGGCTGCGGCCCAACCACGACCGAAAATTCGCGAGCGCAGCAGGCTCATCAAAAAACTCGACGAGACCATGAACGCCAGCGCCATGATCGACACGACCAATGCCCGGAGAAATTCCACTGCCCACGCATCGTGCGCGTTTTCGAAACCGCCGCGAACGGCTTCTGGAACCATCCAGCGCAGGGGCAGCATCAGCAAAAGCATGAGCATCGCGCCACAGGCCGCACTGAACAGATTGCGAACCCGCGCAGAATCGGAATCCTGCAGCGATTCTTCCGGCAAACCTTTGCGATCCAAGGATGAAAGCCAGCCGAGGATTCCCGCCAATATCAGTCCGCCCGTCCAAAAAATCGCCGGCAGCGCGTGGCTTGATGAAGCGGGCGACAAAAGCTGCCCCGCCGCGTAACGCCCCCAGCCGTCGAAGCCCAGCAGTTCTTCCACAGGAATATCGAACGCCAGCAGGAGCACCGCCAGCGGCCTGGCCAGTCGCGCCAGATGAACGCGCAAAAGAGGCACGAGATGCCGGTAGAGAATCTGCGCCTGCATCAGTCCGCGCGCCTTCAGGTGATCCACGGCTGGATCGCGCAGGAGATTGCTCAATTTTTGCGTGAGTGAAAAAAAGGCCGCGCCTGATACTGGAATCGCCAGCACCAACGAAGGCACCAGCCAGGCCCACAAGCTGCGCCCAACGACGAGCGCGAGAGTGTCTGATTCCAGCGGGGGCTGATACGGAAACAAAGTCTCCACCGGCAGCCCTCGCACCTGGATTATCCAATAGATCGCGCCCAGCACCCACGCCATGGGCGGGACTCCGGCGAGCATCCGGCCGAACCATCCCATGAAACGCGAAATGCGCTCGCCAAGTCGTGAGACCAGCATGGCCAGCGCCAGTGCGCAACTCAGTCCAATGCCCAGCGCGAACGAAATGAGAAAAAAACTCGCAACCGCACGCCCCAGCAGCACGCGCATCGCGCTGAAGTTTTCTGGTTCCAGCGGCAGCAGCAAAATGATAAGAGCACACGCCTCCCCCAATGTGCCGCCATCGCGCCAGAGCATGATCAGCGAAATCACCAGGCAGAACAGCAACACGCGCGGCGACAAAAAAGTGGGTGGAGGACGAAGCCGGGTCATGGTTGCATCGGATGCCACAAGTTCTCAGCGTCACCACTCAGCAATGTCTGCATCTCCGCTGATTTGCTCAGCGTTTCTCTGCGCAGGGCCACTGGGCTGCCGCCCGAAAAAAGCGGCAGAAAAGGATGGAGCGCCACGATGCGATTCTCCACATCGTGGGCCAGCGACGGCACTTTTTCTGGATCAAACTCCACTCGCAATGCCTCCAGCAAACCGTCAAGCGTTGGATCAGCCACTCCGCTGAAATTCAGTCCACTGCGCGCTTGAGACGAATGCCAAAAGGGCGACTGATCCCAGTTCGTTTCAAAATCCATTCCGAGTAACACGGCGTCGAACTGGTGTTCCAGCAATCGCAGATTGACCAAATCACCCTGCGCCACCGTGGTCACCATCACCTCGATGCCCAGTGCCGCCCAGTTTTTCCGCAGCTTGCCTGCGATCTCCGCGCGTTCAGGACTTCCCGCCACAGTAAGAAGTTCAAAGCGGAATGGCTTCCCATCTTTCATCAGATTATTTTCTTGCAGCGACCATCCGAGATCGCGCAGCATCTGCCGCGATTGATCCTGAGCAAACGCAGCAGACGCGATCGGTTGCGAAAACCAAAGCCCGGGACGGAAAATTCCTTCGTGGATGGTTCCCTGGCCGAGCATCAAATCCCGGATCATGGCCGGACGATCCACGGCCAGACCGAGCGCATCCCGCACCCGCACGTCATCCAGCGGCGGCTTGCGGCAATTCCAAAGAACGAGCAGGCGACTGCGCGGCGCGGTGGAGCGGACAATCACATCCCGCTGCGTGGCCAGCGCCACCGCGTCGCGCCACTGGGGCCAGAAGCCATCGATGGCCCGCATGGCAAAACCCATGCGAATGGCGACCGGCGATTTATCGAGTAGAAATTCCACCTGTCGGCCTGCGTTGATGGAAATCTTTTGCGGCGTGGCGGATTCGATAAAGGCCGCTCCCGTCCCCGGTGGCGGCTGATCCCAGAACGCGCGCATGCTCCCGCGCGAGAATGTTTCAGCGTGCCTCGCCAGCCACGATGCAGGCAGCACCGGCAGACCGATGAATGCCGTGAGCGCGGGCCCATAAATTTCCTTGAAAGTGATTTGCAGGGTGCGCGCATCTTTTTTCTCCCAGCCAACAATCAGCCGCAATGCATCGCGGCTGGCCGTCGGCCAAGACTGATCCAGCACGAAGACAGTGCTGGCGGTTACATCGTCCACGGTCACCTCACGACCATCAGAGAATTTGGCATCGCGTCGCAAGGTCAGCTCCAGAACCGGACGATGGAGCATCGGTCTGCGACCAAGACTGCGCACCACGGGTCGCAAGGCTGGGCGATTTTCATAAAATATATTCAGCTCCTGGATGAACTTCACCGTCTCGCCGCTGATCGCCAGTTCATAAGTGTTCGCGCCATCGAACCACACTCGCTTCACCTGGTCTCGTTCCACGGCGTTTTTCATGAAGAACTCATGATAACCACGCGCCGCCTCGCTCAGTTCCACCCGGACGAATTCTACTGGCAGCGGCCCGGCGCTGGCGATGGCAGTCAGAATTTTCGCCGGCGCCTGATTGCCGGGCCGGGAGAACTGAAACCGCAGCTCAGTGCCGGCGAGTTCGACATTCAGCAGTCCTAGACTTTCCCGCGTGGCAGCATCGAAGCGCGCGAGTTCCTTTGCCGCAGCCTGTGCGAATGTCTGGCCTGCGAACCACACGCTGCTCGTCTGGCTCCACGACCATTTTTCCACCAGCGCCGGGGCGATCCGCCCATCTTTCCCAATACGCAGCAGCGGTTCATGCAACAGCGCGGCGATTCGACGGTCCACTTCGCATGCCGGAAAAAATGGATTCAGCGTAGGCGCAATTCCTTCGCCGGATGCGATGACAATCCCCGTGCCCCGCATGGCTCGATTCTCCGCCGCCTGCCGCGCTGACCAAGCTGTCAGCGCCGCCAACGTCACGGGAATTCCATAGATGATCCAACGCGCCCAAAGCATGTCTGGTAAAAATTTAGCGGGTCGCCTTGGAAATGACAAGCCCGCATCGAAGCCGGCAAAAGGTAGAACAGGGAGCGCCGGCACCCCTTGCCGGCGAGTATTTCTTAACGCCGCCAAGGGTGGCAGCGCTCCCCTCATATATCATCCAGTGAGTAGCTGCCGAGGTGCAACGAAAAGTCTGCGCCTCACCACCGGAGCGCGGGCTTCAGCCCGTTCCTCATCATACCGACACGGGCTAAAGCCCGCGCTCCTTTCACACATCATTCAGCGGACTCGTAATCTCCCCGCGCATCGCCCGCGCCAACTCACTCGTAATTCCAATACCAGCCGATGTAGCTCTCCTCTGTCTTGAACGAGTAGTGCATGTTGCGCAAAACACCGCGAAACTCCCCCTCCAGTTTACCAGGCTTCGCCCACATCGGAATGTGGGTTTGCACTCATATAGACGTGATAGTTTACATTTTCGTGTGTTTAGCAAGCTATTCGCGTGATAGTCTACACGTCGCGAGAAAATCTTGCTAAACACACAAAAATGTCGCCTATAAAGCATTTGTGTAACAAACCGACACTTTTGTTAACGATCCAACTGTTAGGCGTTGCTCGCGCAGCCTTAAATTTATGAACCCACTACGCACCGTTCTTTCGCTCTTCGCTGCATTGTTACTTTCCTCATGCGCTAGGAACCCCGGACCGTTTGATCGAAAGCTGCTTGAGGCTCTTGTCGAGCAGGTGCGGGTTCAGCAGATTGCACCGGGTGAGACCAAAGAATTCCGGCTGGTGGACATGAAGGACGCAAAATCATTGCGCAGCGTGGGTCGCGGCCAAACATTTCCGCGGGGAGAGAACATGGGACGAGTGTGGGCAGAGCGCGCGGCGGATAGAACGCTCAAAGTGGTGATTGAAACACAAGACCTCGGGCACGCCGGAGAATACGGTTTCGCGTATTCAGATTCTGCCCTTCAGCCCATATCTGCCGCAGGGCAGGCCTGGATGACTCTAGACGTGCCTGGAAAGCTCGTTTTCGTGCAACCGCAGATGAAAATCGATGACCACTGGTGGCAAGTTCTAAACAATCTCGACTAAGCGCCCAACCCCTATGAAGGGTGTCACGTGTGCGAAGTCCGATAGATATGTTTTTAAGTTGGGTGTTGAGTTACATGGTTTGAAGAAGGTTGAGGTTGGTGTGTGTCTCTGGCGACGCTTCCGCCTCCAATGAGCGTGGTGTTGTTCTTTCACGGTCTATACTCCTATCCGTGCGTGCCGTGTAGGTGGCAGCACAAGTTGACTTATCCAGTCGTGCGAAGCGGAACGCGGGCCCGGTGCCATCTATAGCGACGAGCGCAATTCCGTG
>JAIOQF010000147.1 GCA_021413535.1 Verrucomicrobiota bacterium | reverse complement strand
GGCGCAGAAGCAGAGCGAGTTGAACGCCGTGCAATAATGGGCCAGCGCCGTCCAGCGAGGCTGCACCTGCTGTCGGCACTGGCGGTTTGCTGCAGCGTGATTCCGAGCGTCTTCTCGCAAGACGCGTCTCAGGACGCCAAGAATGCGTTCGATATTTTCTATGAGTTTGCGGATAAAGTATCCGTGCGGGCTTATAAACCCGAGCGCTTGCCTGTGATTTGCACGAAAGCATTGTACGGGCTTGTCCAGCAGCTTGGCGAGGCCGCAAAACCTCACGACCAGGACTTCAGTCAACTCTCCGATGGCGCAGTCCGGGCCGGGTTTGAAAAAGAAATGCTGGCTCTCGCCGCTCTCCCGGGCCAGAGACAGAGTTTGCGCGATCTGGTGGAAAGTGCGCTGCAAGCCTGGTGCCAGCAGCATGATTCTTACACTCATTACATCCGGGGCTCAGATTACGCCCAGATCCGGCGGCTCGCCTCCTCCTCGGGCAGTGGTGTTGGAATGAGTGTTGAGGAAAAAAACAGCCGCATTTTTTGCTACCCTGCGCCGGGCTCGCCTGCGGAAGTTGCCGGCATCAAGAACGCCGATCAGCTTCTCGCCGTTGAGGGGATCGACACCACGGGAAAATCAATTCAGCTGATAGGCGCCTTGATCCGGGGCGCGCCCGGCACGGCGGTGCAACTGCGGGTGCGCCATGCTTTCGGGCGCGAACAGACCATGAAGATCCTGCGCGAACCGCTGAACACACCCAATGTCCGGGTCGAGACGCTCACCACCAGCCTGCGCATCACCATTCGGAAATTTAACGCCAGCGTCGTGAAGGAAGTGTGCGCCGCCCTGGCGCAGGCTGCGCAGGGACTCACGCTCACGCTCGATCTCCGAGGCAACAATGGCGGTGAACTCGAACCCGCCATCGAACTCGCGTCACTCTTCATGGAACCCGGCGAGACCATTGTCACCTTGCGCGAACGCGACAAACCCGACGACGTGCGCACCGCGCAAAAGCCCCGGGAGTTCAAGATTCCGGCCATCATTTTGAATCAGGATGAAGGCACCGCCAGCGCCTCGGAAATGTTCATTGCCGCGCTCATCGGCAGCGGGAGCAATCGCGCGGTGAGCCGCGGGCCTAAAACTTACGGGAAGGGCGTTTTCCAATCCATCATAGAACTCACCCATGGTGGGGCGCTCATTCTAACCACGGGCGAGTTGATTGCTCCTCAGGGGCGCAGTTGGGAGGGAACGGGTCTGCTGCCATCGCTGGAGAATCAGCAGCGGATCTTTCCGAAGGAATAGTTTCGCGAATCAAAAGCTCGCGTGGCATTGTGCCAATTCCAACAGAAGCTTACGCAGCACGTCGCAAACTTGAGCCTCGTTGTTGAGGGTATGCCGACTGGGAATTTCTTCCGGTGCCTCATACGCGGCGCTGAGATCGGTGAAGTTCTCGATGCGCGCATCGGAAACTGTCACCGGTGCTGAATCGCGCGCGAGCAGTCTTTTCTGCGCGATTTCATCGCTGACGACAGCTTCGATCCAGATCACACGACAGCCATTCTTTTTGGCTTGATCACCGAAAGCATCGCGATCCCTGCGTCTTGAAAATGTTGCATCCAGAATGACTCCATGATGTGTCTGGATGACACTCGCTGCTTCGGCAAACAGCGCGCCATAAGTTCGTGCGTTCATCTCCGGGGAATAAAGCGTCGCATCACCACGTTGGTTCGCCGGGATGCCGGCGATTTGTTTGCGGAGCTGATCCGAAGACAGCAACAGCCAGCCGATTTCTTTACTGAATGCCGAGGCTAGCGCGGATTTTCCGGAAGCGATGCGTCCCATGAAAACAAAAGCGCATGGCTCCGAGCCCGCGACGGCATAGCGCAACGCGAGCTGATAGTAGCGTCGGGCTTTCGCCAGACTTTCAGCGCGTTCGGATTCGCCTGCGGTCTCCGCCGCGCTGTGGAGGCTCTCAACCTTACCTCGAACGCAGGCGCGGTAGCATTTGTAAAAATCCATCAGCGGCATCATGCCGGGGTCATTCATCAGATCGGCAAATCGAGTCACGAGATGACGCGCCAAGTCCGGTCGACCGTTCCCGTCCAAATCCATCGCGAGGAAGGCGATGTCATTCGCGATGTCGATGTGCCGGAAGCGCGTGTTGAACTCGATGCAGTCGTAGATGCGCACCGCATTCGGTGCGAGATGGATGTGCTCCGCATGCAGGTCGCCATGGCAGTCGCGGATCCAGCCCTCGAGAATGCGGGATTTTAGAAGGGTGTTCTGACAGTCGAAGAATTTATTCGTGAAGTGCGTGATGATGTCGAAGCAGGATTGCGAGAGCGATTTTCCAATCCAGTCCCGCGCCACTTGAAAATTTCCATCGGTGGCAAGTCGCAACCGCTCGATGGCAGTGGCAGCTTCATCTGGCGCGAGCGGCGGCTGAGCAGCGTGAAAGCGCGACAGCTTGTCCACGATGCGGTCCATCTCCGCCGCTCCGACAGAACCTTCCTTCAGCAGATGGCTCAGAAGGAAGCGCGAGTCCAGTTCGCACATCATGACGCACCATTCGACAATCTCGCCATTACCGCCGAACTGAAGTGCGCCATCGTGCTGTCGGATGCTTTCAACACCGAGATAGATGTCCTCAGCCAAGCGGCGGTTCAGCACGATCTCGCGTTCACAGTCTTCATGACGAAGTTCAAGGGTGGAAAAATCGAGGAAGCCCAGGTTTACCGGCTTCTTGATTTTGCAAACAAGAGGCGATGCGATGAACACCCAGGAAGCGTGAGTCTGCACCATGGTCACCTGCTTCGGCCGGTGCGGGTAGCTTTCCGGCCGCGAGAGAAAATCGAGAACGCACCGGGTTTGATCCGTCATTGCCATAAAGTTGCCCCGAATAGCTCCGATTGCTAGCATCGCGTTTGGGCAGTCTCACAAGCTGAGGGGAAGCTGGCAGCACAAGGCGCGGCGGTTGCCAACCGCCGATTAAAACCCCTGCGCGATAGCGGCAAGAATTCGAAGCTCGCCGCTTTGCTCTCGAACTACGCCAAGAACATCCGATAAGTGTCGCTCTCGCGGTCGAAATGACGGCGATTGGCAATCGCCGCTCCTTGGGTCAGTGTGCTCGTCACTTTGCCGTGTCGTCGTCGGTGATGACGTTGTTTTCTATGAGCAAATTTTGTGCGGCGTTTTGCTGGCCGATGCCTCCGCGGTTGTTCCCACGAAGATTGTTTTCCCGCACAATAGCGGATGCACCTTCGGCGATGCCGATGCCGTATTCGCCGTTTTTATCGCACTCGTTTTTTTCAACAGTCGGACGGAAACCTTCGCCGGTTACCAAGATGCCGGTGAGAGCGTTGTTGAGCACTTTGTTGCCGGTGACCAGCGGATTCGAACCTTCGGCACCGACGAGGAGGATGCCATAGACGTCTGATTTCTCGACCAGGGTGTCGCGGATTTCGCTGCCGCTGGCCGCGAAACCGTAGTGAATGCCCATCTCTTTGCTGTTGCGCACGGTGCAGCTGGTGATTTTTGCGGTCGCGTTTTTCTGGATGCTGATGCCGTGCTTGTTGCCGTCGCAGTTGGCGCCGGTGACGGTGACAGATGTTCCTTCGCCAACGGCGGCGATGCCTGCCTCGCCGTTGAGCGAGCAGCGGGTAGCTCCCAGTATGGTGGCGGTGGCCCCGTCTTTTACGACGATGCCGGAGTCGGCGTTCTCAGAGGCCGTGTTCGCGCTGAGTAAGGGCGCGGTGCCGTTGTGGTGGACTTCGATGCCGCTGGCACCATTTTTCTGAATACTGCATTGGGTGATGACGGCGGTGCTGCCGGAGCCGAGCACGAGTCCGAATTTGCTGTTGTTGGCTAGAGTGCAGCGGGTGAGCGCGGGCCGGCCTGCGCCGGTGATTTCGATGCCGGACCTAGCGCCCCGCTGAAACGTGCAGTCTTCGAGCGTGATGCTGCTGGAGGTGATCTGCGCGACGGGCGCGGCGTCGTCCTCGACGGTTTCTGTGCCGAGATGCTGAAAGACAATCCCATTGATGATTCCCGATGCACATTTCTCGACGCGCAAGGCGGAGCCCGCTTTGCTGTTGATCTGCACGATAACTTTGCCCGGTTCGGCCGCGCGGAGTTTCACTCCATCCTTAAACTGAATCTGCTCGTCATAGGTTCCGGTTTCTACTGTGATGGTATCGCCGGCTTTCGCCTTCGCGAGCTTGGCGCTGATGGTGGTGTCAGGAAGCGGGGGCTGTGGGGGCGGAGTAATGGGGATCGTGGTTGTTTTTGGATCATTCGTTGAGTCCTTGGGGACTGTCGGTTGGACGACTGAGTCTGGCTTCGGTGGAACAACCACCACTTCCTTCGGCGCAGATTGATTGTTTTTTTTCCAATACTCAAAACCATACCATGCAACCATCCCCAGCACAGCGATGAGCCAGAGTGAGCCCAATGCGATGAGCCAGGGCTTTGCTCCACCGATAGGCGTGACCGATTGTTGTGGCACAGGCTGATCGGTTTGCGATTCAGTTTTCGCAGCGACATGGAAGCGACTCGCCGTGAGTGGATGCGCTGGCGCGGCGATTTCAGTAAGGCCCGCGCCGGGACGGATGTAGGCTGCGGTCCGGCCGGTGGGCTGGCCTTGGGCAAAGCCGATCGTGGTCGAACCGGGCATGATCTGTGGCGTTTCGCCCGACAGACGAGTTGATTCGGTCAGCCCCAGTCTAGCCATCACGGCATGGGCATCGGCGGGCCGGTTTTCAACATTCTTTTCCAGACAAGCGAGGATGGTCTGTTCCCATTCCACGGGAATCGGATCGGCCGTGTTGATGTTGAACTCGCGACGGCGTTCGGTAGGCGGAGTGACAGGATCGTTCCTGAGTTGTTCGGTGAGATTGCCGGTGTAGAACGGGGGCTTGCCGGTGATGAGTTCGTAGAGCGTGCTGCCGAAGGAATAGATGTCGTCGCTGATGTGCGGTTTTTTTCCGCTGGCCTGCTGTGGACTCATGTAGGCCAGGGTGCCAGTGGAGGCGCGGCCCAGCGTGGCGCGGTCGAGGGCGTCAGAGATGCTGCGCGCGATGCCGAAGTCGGTGACGCGGAGGTTGCCCTCGTGGTCGATCATCAGGTTCGCAGGCTTGAGATCGCGATGGATGACCTTGGCACCGCGATGCGCGTAGTCGAGCGCGTCGAGCATCTGTTCCACCCAGGGTCTGATCTGATGGGTCTCGAAGACTTTGTTTGGCTGCCGGATGCGGAGCGAACCGAGATTCTCGCCGTCGATGAATTCCATGCTGATGGCGGCATGATCTTCATCAAGCAGGAAGTCATAGATGCGCACGATGTTGGGATGCGCGAGTCCGAGTCCTTTCCGTGTTTCTTCCTTCAGTTCTTCGACGGCCACTTCGTCGTAGCGGATGACCTCCGGCGCGAACTTCAGAGCGACTTCACGACCGAGGCGCTCATCCAAAGCCAGCCAGACCACGCCCATGCCTCCGCGTCCGAGAAGTTTCTGCAG
>JAIOQF010000216.1 GCA_021413535.1 Verrucomicrobiota bacterium | reverse complement strand
CGCATCAACAAGCAATGCTTCGGCTGGACCTTGGGCTTCGCACTGCCGTGGTGGCAGATCGCGGTTCTCGCGCTGGCAGTGATCGGCGTGGGGTCTTTCGTGGCGGCCATGGTTGGCAAATGGGGCGCAAAGATGCGCTGGGAGGAAGAATGATCATGGCACAACGATTCATCATAACCTTGTGGCTGCTGGCAGGAATAGCGTGGGCACAAACGACGACGAACGACGGCTTTGCGATTCCGCAAGCAGGGAAAACTTTTGAGTTTCCCAGGGATCACGGCAGTCATCCGGAGTTCCGCACGGAATGGTGGTATCTCACCGGTCATCTGGACGGCGATCAAGGTCAGCGCTTTGGATTTCAGGTGACGTTTTTTCGTCAAGCCCGGCGCGATGAATCCGGCGCGGTGCAACAATTCCATCTGGCGCATGCGGCCCTGCTCGATGCGGTTTCCGGCACGTTCCGGCACGAGGAGAGGCTCAATCGGGAAGGTTGGGATGCTTCAGCCTCGCTCACGACACTCGATGTGCGCAATTCGAACTGGTCGTTGCGGCTGGATGAGAAGACGAATCGCCTTTACATGGCTGCCACGATAAAAGCAGAGGCGGTCTTGAAGCTGGAATTCGACATCGCGAAACCGCTGGTGGTTTTTGGCAAGGATGGCGTGTCCCGCAAAGGCAGCTCCGCAAACGCGGCGAGTCACTACCTGACGTTCCCTCGTTTGAGGGCGGCTGGAAGTGTGAAGACCGGCAGCGTGGAGCATCGCGTCACGGGCGAGGCTTGGATGGATCATGAATTCAGCAGCAGTCAGCTTGATGAAGGCCAGGTCGGCTGGGATTGGGCCGCCATTCAACTCCGTGATGGTCGCGAGATCATGGTGTATCGCATGCGCCGCGTGGATGGCGGCACGGATGCAGCATCCACTTTGACCATGGTCGGGCTCGATGGCGCGCCGAGGGCGTTGGCGCATGATGCTTTCTCGTGGAAATCGCTGGGGACTTGGCGCAGCCCTCATTCACAAGCGGAGTATCCGAATCATGTCCGAATCGCTTTTGAATCTGTGACGCTCGAATTGAAACCCCTGGCCAAAGATCAAGAGCAGGGTGGCAGCATCACCGGTTTGCCGTATTGGGAAGGCGCATGTGATGTTCTGGATGCACAGGGCACGGTGGTGGGCCGCGCATTCCTTGAACTGGCAGTTTACGCGGGTGATTTAAAACAGCATCTGGGGCCTGCATCGCTCCCGGGGCCGATTAGAGCAGAGTCAGACCGGCATCGCGAATTGCGCAAGTGACGTAGTGATCGGCAGGGTGAAATTGAACATCGCCATTATTGGTGCCAGCAACACGGAGTTCTGCAGTCGCGGGTGCAGAAGCTTCCGCGCACTGGCAACAAACGCGGCTGGCGCATCCTGCCGTCCTGATCGTTCGGCTTGAAGTGCTGGTCGGCTTGAAGCACTGGGACAAGGCGCGGGTTCTCGGTGAAAACCTTGCGCGATGGATGTGGCAAGACGCAAGCGTGTGGTTTGGTAGGTGCGCTTAGAAATCTTTAAGCTTTGCCTTTGCAGCATCTGCTTTGGCTCTTTCCTCTTCCTCTTTGGCTTTTTTCGTTGCCGCCTTTTGACGTTCATAGAATCCTTTCGTTCGGATTCCAAGCCCACGTTTAAGGGCAAAGGCCTTGATTCCCGAAAGTGTTTCCCAAGCCTGTTCTATTCCGTTTATTCCTACTTCTCTGTAAGACTTTTCCCACTTTTCCCCACCTCCATTTGCCTCTAAAAAGACGGCAATCTCAGCGTTCGTGAAACGTTCAATTTTTTCGTCCGCACGAGCAAAAATGATCTGATCGCATTTACCCTCATAAAAGTGGCAAGGGAGCTGAATTCCATCCTTCACAAACTTGAGTGTCATTTTCTCTTTATCCAACTGCGCAGGCTTACCGTATCGCGCCGTGCATTCCGCAGGTGTTTCGCCAAGGCGGGCTTGTAATTGACTGGGCGCGGTAATGCCTATAGCAAACCAAGCGGCAAGAAGCGGAACACATCGCATCTTCATTTTGGAAGCATGGCACTCTAAGCCTTTAGGGGCAAGAACGAGTAAAGAGCGTACCAAATGGATTTCACGCCGCCGAAAAGATCGATAATATCGCGCGGAAGGCGGACGAGCAGAAGTCTAGCTTTGGCAGTAGAATGGCCGTGGGCCTTGTCTGACAATGCCCTCATTCGCCAAACCTGCGAATAAACCAGGACTTCACCATTTGTGTCAGAATCGCATAACCCACCAGCATGACGGCTAGAAACAGCCAGTATCGTGGCGGGAGTGGAACAAACCCGAGCGTGTTCGCCAGGGGTGAAACGGTCAGCCAGGCGCCTGCCGCGACGATGATCAAGGAAGTGACGATGAGGGGCCAGCTGGCCCGGCTTTGGATGAATGGAATCTTGTTGGTGCGAATGACATGAATGATCAACGTCTGGGTGAAGAGTGACTCCACGAACCAGCCGGTGTGGAACAGTGCCGGATTCTCCCAGCAGTTGAAAACATAAAGCATCAGGAAGAACGTAAGGTAATCGAAAATCGAGCTGATCGGCCCGATGAACAAAATGAAACGCAGGATCTTGGCGATGGTCCACTGGCGTGGCTTGGTCAACCATTCTGCGTCCACCTCGTCAGTGGGGATGGTGGTCTGCGAGAAGTCGTAAAGCAGGTTGTTGGTCAGCACCTGGATCGGCAGCATGGGCAGGAACGGCAGAAACGCGCTAGCCCCGACGACACTGAACATGTTGCCGAAGTTCGAGCTGGCCGCCATTTTGATATACTTGACGATGTTGCCGAACACGCGCCGGCCTTCCAGCACGCCCTGCTCCAGGACTAGGAGGCTGTTTTCCAACAAGATGATGTCGGAAGACTCCTTGGCGATGTCCACCGCGCTGTCCACCGAGATGCCCACATCAGCGGCCTTCAAGGCCGGGGCGTCATTGATGCCGTCGCCCATGAATCCCAACACATGCCCCTTGCTTTGAAGCGCACGAATGATGCGTTCCTTGTGAGCCGGGACGAGCCGGGCGAAGACGCTGGTCTTGCTGCAGGCTTCGGCCAATTCCGTCTCGCTCATTGCCTCGACTTGCGAGCCGAGCAAGAGATGCTCCACGGGCATGCCCACTTCCTTGCAGATGTAGGCGGTGATAATCTCATTGTCGCCGGTCAGAACTTTGACGTCCACATTCAAGCCGTGCAACCGCTTCAAGGCTTCGGCGGCAGTGGCCTTCGGCGGGTCGAGGAAGGCTAGGAAACCCAGCAGGATCAGGTCCGACTCATCTTTGACCGAGTAAACCGGGTCATCGGAGGCGCCAGGCATCTGCTTGTAAGCGAGCGCGATGACCCGGAAGCCCTGGCCATTCAATTCGTCCGCCAACTGCCGCCGTTTGGCGTCGTGCTCGGGCAGAACCTCGATGACCTCCCCTTTGACTTCCACCCGGGTGCACTGACTCATCACTTCTTCCACCGCCCCCTTGCAGATCAGCGTGTTCAGACCCTTCTCATCTTCCACCACCACCGACATCCGGCGCCGCACAAAGTCGAAAGGGATTTCGTCGATTTTGCGGAACTGCTCTTTCGCCTTCAGGTGTTCCTCCAGCTCCTGATGGGCGAGAATCGCTTCGGCGAGCAGATTCTTCAAGCCGGTATGGTGGTAGCTGTTCAAGTAGCCGTAATGCAGCACCTTCTCGCTGGGATCGCCGTGCACGTCCAGATGCTTTTCGAGCACGATCTTGCCTTGCGTGAGGGTGCCAGTCTTGTCGGTGCACAGCACGTCCATCGCCCCGAAGTTCTGAATGGAGTTCAGGCGTTTGACGATCACCTTCTTGCGGGCCATGGCCAGGGCGCCTTTGGACAGGTTAACGGTGACGATCATGGGCAACATCTCGGGGGTCAGTCCGACGGCCACGGCCATGGCGAAGAGGAAAGCTTCCATCCAGTTGTGCTTGCTCAGTCCGTTGATGAGAAAAACAGCCGGAACCATCGCGGCGATGAACCAGATCATCAGCCAGGTGAACTTGTTGACGCCCTTGTCGAAGCTGGTCAACTGGCGCTGGCCCACGATGCTGGCGGCCAAAGATCCGAAGTAGGTCCGGTTCCCGGTGTGGATCACCACGGCGGTCGCAGATCCGCTCTCCACGTTGGAGCCGAGGAAGCAGATGTTGGGAAGGTCCAATGGATTCTGGATGTTGGACGGTGCCGGGGCGGACTTCTTCTCCACCGGCAGGGCTTCACCAGTGAGGGCCGCTTGATTTAAGAACAGATCCTTGGCGGAAAGCACCCGCACATCCGCCGGCACCATGTCACCGGCGGCGAGGCGGATAATGTCGCCTGGCACCAACATTTTGAGCGCAATCTCGGCCTCCTTGCCATCGCGCACCATGGTCGCCGTATTACTGACCATCGCCTGGAGTTTCGCGGCGGCATTATCGGCCCGCATCTCCTGGAAGAAACGCAGCACCACGCCCAGAACCACCATCACGAAAATAACGACCGTTGCCCGCAGGTCTCCGGTGAGAAAGGAAAGCACGCCCAGAGCGATGAGCAGAAGCACCAAAGGATTTTTGACGTTACTGAAGAGGCGCATCAGGGCCGACTGGCGCTTCTCCCTGGCAATCTCGTTCGTCCCGACCTGCTTCAGGCGAGAAGCAGCCTCTGCCGCGCTCAGGCCGTTGAGTTGCGATCCAAGATCCTTCAGGACGGCATCGGTCTCAGCTTGCGCCTCTTCCAAAAGTTGAGCGGAATCAGGCCCCCCGTTGCCGCCAGAGCGGTTGCCTGAGCGCGGTGTGCTATTTGGGATTCCGTTCATGCCTTTTACTGGGCTGGGGCGTCCTTTGGCCCCTGCGAGCCGCCTTCATTCTCAAATCGAGACAACTCCTCAGCTCCGACACGCGCCGGCGCCTCTGCTTCGGCTCGGTGGCGCCAGATGCCCAGAAGCTCCGCGGTGATCGTGAGCGCTACGGGACCCAGAATGAGACCGGCGGGACCGAAAACAATCAGGCCGCCGACTACTGAAATAAAGGCGAGGCAGGTGTGAAGCTTCAGCCGGTTCCCGATGAGCATTGGATAGAGCAGGTTGTCGATCCCACCGACGACGACTCCGCCCCAAAAAGTGAGAACTAGGGCTTTCACCCAACTGCCTTCCAAAGCCAGAAACAGGGCCGCAGGAATCCAAACGATAAAGGCACCCAAAACAGGCACCACTGCGAGCAGACCCATCACCAGTCCCCAGAGCAACGGTGCCGGCAGGCCGAGCCACCAGAACATCAGTCCGCCCAACAGCCCCTGCACGGCAGCAACGGCCAGCGTTCCATAAACGGTGGCAAAAATGGTATCGTCCACTCGGCCGCACAATCGATCCATATCCGCCACCGACAGGGGTGAAAGCGATCGGAGCAACAGCAATGCCGCACGCCGGTCGCGCAGAAAGTAGAAAAGCAGATAGAAACTCAGGATAAGTCCCAGCACCTCAAACAGGGATCCCCTGACGAACGACGCCCCCGTGGTGGTCATCCATGTGGCAATCGTCTTAACGGTTCCCGGCACATTTTGCTGCTCCATCCAGTCGGCGAGAGGCAGGAGCCTCGGGTGGGCTTCGAGCGCGCGGCGCCACTCACCGGACTCGATCTTTGTCTTGATGAGTTCCGCGCCGTTCGCAGCCTCCTGGATGAGCCGCTGCCCCACGAATGCAGCCAACGCGAGCACGACCAAGCCGATCACCGTGACGGAGATGACTGCCGCCAAATTCGGATGCTCTACTTTCGCCTCGACCCATCGCTGAAACGGAGCGAACACGACCGCCAGAGCCACCGCCCAGGCGATCGCCGCCAAGAATGGCAGGGCCATCTGGTAACAGAAGTAGGCTCCGCCGACGGTCGCCGCCATCAGCACAAGGGTCTGGACATGGCGTCGTGACCCCCAGTCATTGGCAATTTGCGCCGTCGTTTGTTTGCTTTCTAACTCGTTCATGACTCACCGCCAGTTGCCTGTTCGTCCTGACCTAAATGCCTCACGTCCACCGTGAGCGGTGCCGCTTCATCCGGCGCAACGCGCAAACCGAAAGGCTGCACGCAGCCCGATAATGACGTTCCGTTACCGTTTCTCAGCGTCGATCTTTGCCTTTGCGGCCTTTGCTTCGGCATCTGCCTTCTTTTTATCGGCATCGAGTTGAGCTTGGATCGAGTCCTTGGTGGCCTCGATGTTTGCTTTATCGACTTTGGCGTTGATGTCAGTTTGCTTTTGGGCCTCCTTGGCGGATGCCTCCACCGCTTCCTTACGACGGTCGATTGCTTCTTTGGTGGCTTCCTTTTTGTCTTCGATCGCTGCTTTCTCTTTGTTGCAACTCGCAACGACGGTTGCCGCAAGCGCGAGTATTACTAGATTAGTGTGTTTCATAATTATATTATTTTTGATTTCTTAACGACGCAGGTTAGGAGCAGGCTTTCTTGACCGCATTTCTGATCGCTTCGAGCGTTTCGCCGGTTGCCTTCTGAATTCGGCCAAACAGCTCATTGTCCTTACCCTCGACGTATTTAAGATCGTCATCCGTGAGCTTGGCCCACTTCTGTTTCAGCTTGCCCTTGGTGATGTTCCAGTCGCCTTTGATTTCGAGTTTGGTCATAATGTTTGGTTTTCTTATGTTTTGGTTTGTGGGTTGCGATGAAGGCAATGGCCATGTCTACAACCTTTTTAAGAGCTCAAGTTTTTGAACTGCGCAGGCCCGCCACCAGCAGGACAGCCCCCGCGCCGGTAACCACCCAGCCGACAATCGGCGGGATAGAGACGGTTTTCTCCTTGTCCGCAGTGGCGTGGATGGGGCCGACATCAAGCACCCTCTCCCTTTGAGTGAACGAGAATCCTTGGTAAACGAGGAGAACAACTCCGACGATGATGAGAACGACTCCGATGATTGATAAGTTTTTCATAAGATATTATGGTTTGTCATTTGAAAGTTGTGGGGCAAACCCCGCGCAGCCAACCGAAGCTCGCTATAAGACGCGTCGCCCTTGAATGACTCTGACGAGGATGACAATAATGGCCACCACCAGCAGGATATGGACGAGGCCCCCCAAGGTGTAACTGGTCCCGAGGCCTAGCAGCCAGAGGATGATTAGGACGATTGCAATGGTCATTAACATATTATTGGTTCCTTTCAGTATGGTCTTGGGGTTATGGTTGGTTGTTGTGACGGCTCATTGGAGCGCGCCTTGGATGAACGCGCTGCGTCCTGCATATTCTCACCTGCTTTTTCGATATCTTTTCCAAGGCCAAACCACGTATTGCAACCTGTGCCGATCGTAATCCAAAGCGCCGAGGCTAGCAGAAGAACAGCGAATCTTTTCAGTCGGGTTTTCATATAAGTTTTTTCGACTAATAGTAGTATAGCGAGCGCGAATGCAGCTCTGCTGCGCAAGACTTGTCATAACCAAGTCGGCCTTTGTTTGCAGAAAATGTGCTGCTCATGGCGTTCTCATGAGCCAGGCGGCGAACGCGTCCCCTGCAAGTGGAATAGTGAGTTATATCTTCTAGAAGAACTTGTCCATCCTCGAGGACGCAGCCTTCAAGCATTGGGTCTAGAACGACACATGACTTCTCTTGATAAACGACGGCATCACCGGGATTCATTGTGCGACAATGGAGTGAAAAGCACGGCGGGTGCAATGGGGTCTATACCCCATGGTGGATGGCTCCCTTCGTGCTCCCCGCTGCTGTGATCAACAAACTGCGGTCCGCAATGCATGAGAACAAAGACATGGGCCTGAGAGCCATGAAATACCGGGCTGACATGATTGTAGCTACGCTTGAGATTTGTCCGGTTAAACCTCTAGGGACGGAGGTGGTATGCACGTTCACGCCGAATCCAACCGCTAATCCATCATCCTCAGCTTAGGGGGCAATTCTTGACCGGATGCTGGTTCACGTTGAATTCCGTCAACTTGTCACTAAACATTCGTCATGAAGCACTCGGAACACCATCGAACCCATCGCGTGGGATGGCTCCGCGCCGCCGTCCTCGGTGCCAACGACGGAATCGTTTCCACCGCCAGTTTGATTGTTGGTGTAGCGGCGGCTGAGTCCGGCAAAGGTGCCGTCTTGGTCGCAGGAATTGCCGGCCTGGTGGCGGGCGCACTGTCCATGGCCGCAGGCGAGTATGTTTCTGTGAGCTCTCAATCGGATACGGAGGGTGCAGACCTTAATCGTGAGCGCGGGGAGCTGGCCACGGACCCGGGGCACGAACATGCTGAACTGGCCTCCATCTACGTCGCGCGAGGGCTCGACATCAAACTCGCCAACGAAGTCGCCACTCAGTTGATGGCCAAGGACGCGCTGGGAGCCCACGCGCGTGACGAACTAGGCATCTCAGACACGTTGAGCGCTCGACCGATTCAGGCCGCGTTGTCTTCGGCCATCACGTTTGCGGTCGGAGCTGCCATGCCGCTGTTGCTCGTGGTCTTTGCGCCCTCGACCACGCTCGTCTGGACGGTCTCCTGCAGTTCATTGCTGTTTCTTGCGCTGCTGGGTGCCCTGGCTGCCCGCGCGGGTGGGGCGCCCGTATGGAAGTCAGTCGCACGCGTGACCTTTTGGGGAGCACTTGCGATGGCACTTACTGCCGCAGTGGGAGCTTTGTTTGGCGCGACGCTTTGAGACACAACGCGTCATCGCCGCGTTGCACGCCGACACGCACGGCTGTTCACAGAACCCGCAAACGACGACGCCATGAAACGAGTGTTCGATGCGGTCGAGCATGAAAAGGTTATGAAAGGGTCAAGCGTTGAATCTTGACAGCCATTGCCTCGCCTGCCCTCAGCAGATTCAGTTTTTTCGTCTTC
>JAIOQF010000215.1 GCA_021413535.1 Verrucomicrobiota bacterium | reverse complement strand
CGTGGAAGTGGTGAAGCAGGAGGACTTCGAGGAATGGCTCAACATCGCGGGCACCGTCACCCCATTGAATGTGGTCACGGTGCGCAGCCGGGTGGATGGCGAACTCAAGAAAGTTCACTTCACCGAAGGTCAGGTGGTGCTGGCTGGCGATCTGCTCGCCGAGATTGATCCGCGTCCGTTCCAAGTGCAGCTCGATCAGGCGAAAGGCCAGTTGGCGCGCGACCAGGCGCTGCAGGACAACGCGCGCGCCGATCTCGTGCGCTACGAATCTCTCTTGAAGCAAGACTCCATCGAGAAGCAAAAAGTCGATACCCAGGCTTCACTCGTCCGGCAATATGATGCGACCATCGTCTCGGACCTTGCGGCGATCGCCAGTGCGGAATTGCAGCTGAGTTACACGAAGATTACAGCGCCGATCACCGGGCGCGTGGGCCTGCGGCAGATCGATGCCGGCAACATGATTCACGCCGGCGACGCCAGCGGCCTGGTGATCGTCACGCAGATGAATCCCATTGGCCTGATGTTCTCCATTCCACAGGAACGAGTGTCCGCCGTGCGCAAGCGTCTCGCTGGAAATGCGACCGTGCCAGTGGAAGCGATGGATAAGGAGATAAACACGCCACTCGGTCGCGGTCGGCTGCTCACCACGGACAATCAGATCGATCTCACATC
The DNA here is from genome assembly GCA_021413535.1 of Verrucomicrobiota bacterium. Taxonomy (GTDB): domain Bacteria; phylum Verrucomicrobiota; class Verrucomicrobiia; order Verrucomicrobiales; family Verrucomicrobiaceae; genus VFKE01. Next base: position 9,585 of record JAIOQF010000215.1, on the reverse strand, counting down.
TGGCACACTTAAACTAAAGGCCGAGCTGCCAAATGAAGACGGTGCATTGTTTCCGAATCAGTTCGTCATCACGCGGCTGCTGGTGGATGTGGTGCCGCAGGCCACGGTGGCACCAGCCACGGCCATTCAGCGCGGCACGCGCGGAGCTTATGCCTACGTGCTGAACAATGATGAAACCGTGACACTGCGCAATCTGACTACTGGCGCGATGCACGGCGACCGGACGTTGATCCGGGAAGGGTTGAAACCCGGCGACAAGGTGGTGACGCAAGGCGTGGATCGATTGCGCGATGGCGCGAAGGTCGATGTCATAGAGCCCGGCAGTCCGCCTGCCGCGCCACTGGCCGAGAGCAAAAATGGAGAGGACAAACGTGACGGCTCCAAGCGGGGCAAGGGTGCAGCGCAGATTCCATGAATCCCTCTCGCATCTTCATCGAGCGACCGGTCGCGACCACGCTGTTGATGGTGGCGGTGCTGCTGGCTGGTGCACTGGCGTATCGCTTGCTGCCGGTGTCTGCATTGCCGCAGGTGGATTATCCGACGATTCAAGTCACCACCTTGTATCCCGGTGCCAGTCCCGAAGTGATGACCTCATCGATCACCGCACCGTTGGAGCGGCAGTTCGGCCAGATGCCCGGCCTTGCACAAATGTATTCCATCAGCAGCGGCGGCTCATCGGTGATCACATTGCGTTTTACGCTTGGACTTGCGCTCGATATCGCTGAACAAAGCGTGCAGGCCGCGATGAATGCCGCCTCCAATCTGCTGCCGGCCGACCTGCCCAATCCGCCGATCTATAACAAGGTCAACCCGGCTGACGCGCCGATCCTCACACTCGCGCTCACTTCAAAAACACTGCCGCTGATCAAGGTGCAGGATGTGGCTGATACCCGTCTCGCCCCGAAGCTTTCACAAATCACCGGAGTCGGGTTGGTCTCGCTTAGCGGCGGGATGCGACAGGCGGTGCGCATCCGGGCGAATCCTGTCGCGCTCGCATCGCGCGGACTCAGCACCGAGGATTTGCGCCAGGCCATCGCGGCGGGAAATGTGAACCAGCCCAAGGGAAGTTTCGACAGCGCCACGCGCAGCAGCACCGTCGACGCCAATGATCAACTGATCTCCGCTGATGACTACCGCAAGCTGGTCATCACCTGGAAAAATGGAGCGGCCGTTCGAGTGATTGATGTCGCGGATGTGGTCGACGATGCTGAGAACATCCGCCTGGCCGCGTGGGCGGACACGCAGCCCGCCGTTGTCGTCAACGTGCAGCGCCAACCGGGTGCCAACGTCATTCAAGTGGCAGACAGCATCAAAGCCCTGCTGCCGAAGCTGCGCGAAACCATGCCGCCCGCAGTGGATATCACGCTGCTGACTGATCGCACGACCACGATTCGCGCCTCGGTCAACGACGTGGAGATCGAACTCCTGATTGCCATTGGACTGGTGGTTGCCGTGATCTTCGTCTTTCTGCGCAGCGTGCGTGCCACCATTATTCCGGCGGTGGCGGTGCCACTGTCGCTGGTCGGCACTTTCGGTGTCATGTGGCTCTGTGGTTTCAGTTTGAACAATCTTACGCTGATGGCGCTGACCATTGCCACTGGGTTCGTGGTCGATGACGCCATCGTGATGATTGAAAACATCATGCGCTACATCGAGAAGGGCGAAGCCCCGATGCAGGCGGCGCTCAAGGGCGCAAGGCAGATCGGCTTTACCATCATTTCACTCACACTGTCGCTCATTGCCGTGCTCATCCCGCTGCTGTTCATGCAGGATGTCGTGGGTCGTCTGTTCCGCGAGTTCGCGATCACGCTGGCGATTGCCATCGTGATATCGGCGATCATCTCGCTGACGCTGACGCCAATGATGTGCGCCCGCCTGCTGAATCATGGCGAAGAAGGCCCGGTCGCGAGCCTGGTCGCTCGCGTTTTTAATTCGATCATTGCTCTCTATGGCCGGGTGCTGAGCGTGGTGCTGAATCATCAGGCGACGACGATGCTTATCTTCCTGGCCACGCTCGCGGCGACCGTTGTGCTTTATCTGGATGTGGCGAAAGGCTTTTTCCCAGCGCAGGACACCGGCATCATTCAGGGTATTGTGGAAGCGCCGCAAAATACTTCGTTCCATGCGATGGGCCAGAGCACGCAAGAACTCACGAAACTGGTGCTCAAAGATTCGAGCGTCCAAAGTGTGTCATCCTTCATCGGTGTCGATGGCGTCAACACCACGCCGAACAGCGGACGTCTGTTGATCAACTTGAAACCGCGCAACCAACGCGATGCAAGCGCAGGGCAAATTGTGCGTCGCTTGCAAGATGGCGCGAAGTTGATTCCTGGTGCGCAACTGTTTCTTCAGCCCGTGCAAGATCTCACGATTGAAGATCGACTGAGCCGCACGCAGTATCAGCTTACTTTGCAATCGCCTGACATGGCGGCACTGCAAACGTGGACGCCGAAACTTGTTCGGCGCATGAAAGAGTCGCCGCTTCTCGCTGATGTTGCCGACGACTTGCTCGACAAAGGGCTTCAGGCGCGCGTGGTGATTGATCGCGATAACGCGGGTCGTCTTGGTGTGACCGCAGCCGCGATTGATGCTGCACTTTATAACGCCTTTGGTCAGCGTTTGGTGTCCACCATCTTCACTCAGAGCGGACAATACCGAGTGGTGCTGGAGTATGGTCCAGAGTTTCAACGGGGACTGGCGTCGTTCGATCACGTGCGCGTGCCGGGCGCGGGAGGCCAGCAAATTTTGCTTAACACCGTGGCGAAGATTGTCGAGGAACCCGCCACGCTGGCCATCGCGCATCAGGATCAGTTCCCCGCCATCACGGTGAGTTTCAATCTCGCATCTGGAATTTCGCTCGGTGCGGCGGTGGAAGAAATACATCGCATTGAGCGCGAAGTCGGCATGCCGGAAAGCATCGAGACCGGTTTTGAAGGCACAGCGCTGGCCTTTCAAGGTGCGCTCGGCAATCAATTGCTTCTCATTCTGGCAGCGGTGGTCGTGATGTATCTGGTGCTGGGCATTCTCTATGAAAGCTTCATTCATCCGGTGACGATTCTATCGACCTTGCCCAGTGCTGCGGTCGGAGCACTTCTGGCATTGAAACTCACGCACACAGAACTCGGTGTGATGGCCATCATTGGCATCGTGCTGCTGATTGGTATTGTGAAAAAGAACGCGATCATGATGATCGACTTCGCATTGGAAGCCGAGCGTGAGCAGGGGATGTCGCCGCGTGAGGCAATTTATCAGGCTTGTCTGCTGCGCTTTCGTCCAATTTTGATGACAACGCTCGCGGCGCTGCTCGGTGCGCTGCCGCTGATGATCGGCGGCGGCGAGGGCTCGGAGCTGCGACATCCGCTTGGTCTGACAATGGTGGGCGGATTGTTGGTCAGTCAGTTGTTGACGTTGTTTACCACGCCGGTGATTTATTTGCTGTTCGATAAAATGGCGCCAGCACGTCGCGAGAAAGCATTGATCGCATGAGCTTCACCGACACCTTCATCGACCGGCCGGTGGCGACGACGCTGGCGACCCTCGCCGTCACATTGGCGGGTGGACTGGCGTATTTTTACCTGCCGGTTGCGCCGCTGCCCAATGTGGACTTCCCATCGATCACGGTGTCCGCATCGCTGCCGGGAGCGAGCCCGGAGACGATGGCGGCCACGGTAGCGACGCCGCTGGAGCGCACCTTGGGACGCATCGCGGGCGTGACGGAGATGACTTCGAGATCTTATACAGGAAGCACTCGCATCAGCCTGCAGTTTGAAATGAGCCGGACAGTGGACAGCGCAGCGCGCGATGTGCAGGCGGCCATCAACGCCGCGCGGAATCTTCTGCCCAGCGGACTGCCGAGCAATCCCAGTTACCGCAAGGCGAACTCGGCAGACTCGCCGATTTTGATCATGGCGCTGACTTCGGATGTTGCGACGCCGGGGCAGATGTATGATACGGCTTCGACGGTGCTGGCGCAAAAAATCTCACAAGTCGAAGGCGTGGGTAGCGTCAGCTTGGGCGGCAGTTCGTTGCCGGCGGTACGGGCCACGATGGACATGCCGTCGCTGACGCGGGCCAATCTCACCATGGAAGATGTGCGCAGCGCCATCTCGACCTCGAATGTCAACCGGCCGAAGGGCGTGATCGAAGACGGCGAACGTCGCTGGCAGGTGATCGCAAGCGATCAGCTCTCAAAGGCGGATGACTACAAGAATGTCATCGTGAGCTATAAAAACGGCGCGGCCATCCGACTGGCTGATCTCGGCCGGATTGAGGACTCCACGCAGGATGCGTTCAATTACGGCAGCACCAACGGCAAAGTCTCGGTTTCGCTGGTGGTGTTCCGGGAGTCGGGCGCAAACATCATCGAAGTGGTGGACAGGATCAAAGCCCTGATGCCAGCCCTGCGGGCGCTCATGCCGCCAACAATGAATCTTGATCTCACGATGGAGCGCACTGTGACCATTCGCGCGTCGATCCACGATGTGCAGCGATCTCTGATCATCGCTACGCTGCTGGTGGTGCTGGTGGTGTTCGCCTTCTTGCGCCGCGCCCGGGCCACGTTGATTCCGGGAGTTGCAGTGCCGGTATCGCTCATCGGCACTTTCGGCATCATGTATCTCTGTGGCTACAGCCTGGATAATCTCTCGCTTATGGCGCTGACTATCAGCACCGGCTTTGTCGTCGATGATGCGGTGGTTGTTTTGGAGAATATCACGCGGCACGTCGAGAACGGCATGCCGGTCATGGAGGCCACGCGACGCGGCACGCGCGAAGTAACGTTTACAGTCATCGCGATGAGCATTTCTCTGATCGCTGTGTTCATTCCGATCCTGCTTATGGGCGGCCTGATGGGTCTGCTGTTCCGGGAGTTTGCGGTGGTGCTGTCAGCGGCCATCGCCGTTTCATTGGTGGTCTCGCTGACCACCACGCCAATGATGTGCGCCCGACTGATCACCGGCAGCAAGAAAGATCGCACGCCGGGATTTTTTGCGCGGCAATCGGACAAGGCTTTTCATTGGCTGCAATCATTCTATGCCGACACCCTGGCCATCGCGTTGCGACACCGCTGGCTGACACTGCTGACTCTGACCGGCATCGTGGCGCTGACGGGCTGGCTCTATGTCACGATGCCGAAGAATTTTTTTCCGCAGCAGGACAACGGATTGCTCATCGGCAACATCTCGGCGGATCAAAACATCTCTTTCCAGGCCATGCGGGAGAAGCTCATCATGGTCGCGGAGATGGTGCGGGACGATCCCGCCGTGGCCAACGTTAACGCCAGCACGGGATCCGGCACGCACATGGGCGGATCAAAAAATAGCGGCATGCTTTTCGTGTCGCTCAAACCAGCGGCTGAACGCGAGTCCTCTGAAGCCGTTCTTGCGCGTTTCCGTTTGAAGTTTTCGAAGATTGCGGGTGCATCTCTTTATTTATCGCCCTCGCAAGACCTGCGCGTGGGCGGTCGCTCCAGCCGTTCCCTGTATCAATACACCTTGAAAGCCAGCGATCTCAATGCGTTGCGAGAATGGGAGCCTCGCGTGAAACAGGCACTGCTAGGACTCAAAGAACTGACCGACGTGAACAGCGATTTCGAAGACATGGGTTCAGTCACCCAATTGAATATCGACCGCGAAACCTGTGCAAGGCTGGGCGTCACCATGCAGGCTGTGGACGCCGCGTTGAACAGTTCATTCGGCCAGCGGCTTGTCACCACGATCTACGCGCCGTTGAATCAATATCGCGTCGTGCTCGAAGCCTCACAGAATGACGACCCCGCTGCTTTGGAGCATGTCATGGTGCGCAACGCCTCCGGCAAACTGGTGCCGCTCAATCAGCTCTCCCGCTGGGACTCCACCCCCGCGCCATTGTCGGTCAACCACCAAGGTCAGTTTGCCGCGCTTACTTTCTCCTATAACATCGCGCCCGGCATCGGCTTCGCTGAAGCGAGCGCCGCAGTCACCAATGCCGTGAACCGAATTGGCATCCCCGAAGATGTGCAGCGCAGCTTTACCGGGACTGCGGGTGCCTTCCAAGCCTCGATGGACAGCATGCCGATTCTCATCATCGTCGCGCTGCTGGTAATTTATCTGGTGCTCGGCATGTTGTATGAAAGTTTTCTCCATCCGCTCACGATTCTATCGACGCTGCCTTCGGCGGGTGCGGGCGCGCTGCTGGCGCTGTCGGCCTGCGGTCTGGAGTTTAGCGTGATGGCCATGATCGGCATCTTCCTGCTCATTGGCATCGTGAAAAAGAATGCCATCATGATGATCGATTTTGCGCTGCAAACTGAACGTGAGAACGGGCTCAGTTCGCGTGATGCCATTTTTCAGGCTTGTCAGCTCCGTCTGCGACCGATCCTCATGACCACGGCCGCGGCGTTGCTGGGAGCGTTGCCGCTCGCGCTGGGCACCGGCACAGGTTCGGAACTGCGGCGGCCACTGGGCGTGGCGGTGGTGGGCGGCTTGATTGTCAGTCAGGCGCTCACGCTCTACACCACGCCAGTGGTGTATTTGATCTTCGACAGCATCCGGTTGTGGTGCTTGAAAAGAATTCGCGGTCGGCGCAACATCACGTCTGCCTTGCCTCCTGCCGACCTTTCACCTGCTTCATGAAAAACTTCCCGCGAATCGTCCTGCCATTTTTTATCGTCATTGGTGGCGGCTGTAATTTTACGCCGAAATACCAAGCGCCGGAGATGGATGTGCCTGCTCATTTCAAGGAAAGTGCCGGCTGGAAGCTCGCCCAGCCTGCGGCCCATCTGCCGCATGGCGATTGGTGGAGCGTGTTTCACGACTCGGAATTAAACGCCATCGTGAAGGCGGTGGAAGTTTCCAATCAGTCGCTGCAATCCGCCGCCGCGCGCGCTGAGGGAACCGCCGCGCTGCTCATGTCTGCGAAGATGGCTTTCATTCCAACCCTCGACGCCAATGCTTCCGCCACGCGCAGCAAGAGCGGGACGCAAGGCGGCTCCACGAATCCCAACTCGCTCACCAATCGTGGCTCGGGCTTGCAGAAATCCCGCTCGGTCACCTTCGCGTCAACTTGGGAGGCGGATCTCTGGGGCCGCTTGCGCCGGGGTGCGAATGCTGCCACCGCAGATGCTCAGGCTGCGCAGGCAGATGTGGAGTCCACTTTGCTGAGCCTGCAAACACAGGCGGCACAAACTTATTTCTCATTACGCGCCTCCGATGCGCAGAAACGCCTTTTGGAGAGCGAGGTGGCAAGCTATCAGAAGTCCCTCGATCTTACGAAAAACCGCGAAGCCCAAGGCGTCGCTTCGGGCGCCGACATCGCACTGGCTCAGACGCAACTGGCCAACGCGCGCGTCGCGTTAATCGAAGTTGGTGTGCTGCGCGCGACGCTGGAACACGCGCTGGCCAATCTCACAGGCCGGGCACCCGCGGCCTTCGATGTCAAAGATGCCGCATTGGCCGCTCGTATCCCTTCGCTGCCATCGACCACTCCATCGACTTTGTTGCAACGCCGGCCGGATATCGCCGCTGCGGAGCGCCGTGTCGCTGCGGCAAACGCGCGAGTGGGCGTGGCGCGGGCCGCATTTTTTCCCAGCCTGATACTGAATGCGGACGAGGGCTGGCGTGGACTGGCCGACTTGTTCGCCAAGTCGAACAACTTCTGGTCGCTGGGAGTGGATCTGGCGCAGCCGATCCTCGATCGCGGCCAGCGGGTGGCGGCGAAAGCGCAGGCGGATGCTGCCTGGAAGGGAACGGTGGCTGACTACCGTCAGACGGTTCTCACATCGCTGCAAGAAGTGGAGGATGCCCTGGCCACCCTGCGCATCCTCGCAGAGGAGTCTGTCGCGCAGGACGAGGCGGTGCGGGCCGCGCTGGAGAGCGAGCGCATTGCGACAAATCAATACAAGGCGGGGACGCTGAGCTATATCAACGTCGTCGTCGTTCAGGCCGCGGCGTTGAACACGAAGCGCAATTCCATCGAACTGCAATCGCGCCGGCTGAATGCGACGGTGGCGCTGATCAAAGCGCTGGGCGGTGCCTGGTGATGCTGGATCGTGACAGGGCGGTCAATTCTTCACCGCGAGGAACTTGGTCTGGCCGCTGCGAATGATCTTGAGCTGCACGATCTCGCCGGGCTGACCCTTGTTCTCGCTGGCATCACTGAGCGTGGTGACGGGCTTGCGATTTACCTGCGTGATCACATCGCCTTCTTCCAGTCCGACCTTAAATGCCTGGCTTTTTTCATCCACATTCGTGACCACGACGCCTTGAACCTCTTTCTCGATGTTGTAGTTCTGCCGGAGATCGTCGGTGATGTTTTCCACCCTCACGCCTTCGATGAAGGAACTGGCGGCGGACTTCGGCGCACTGGGCTTAGGTTTCACCGAGGTCAGGCTGGGATTGTCCGGAAGCTTGTCGAGCTTGGCGATCAGTTCTTTGCGCTCGGGCTTACGGGTCTTTTCATTCATGCGCACGACTCCGAATTTCACATCGGTCCCGGGCCGCTGGGAGCTGATCATCAGGCGGAGCTTGGAAAGATCCTGCACTTTCTGGCCTTGGGCGGAGATGATGACATCTCCTTCCTCAAAGCCGGCCTTCTGGGCGGGCGAGTCCGGCACCATTCTGGATACCGTCACGCCGTTCTCGTCCTTGAGGTCGAGGAGATCCACCATGCTGGGGTCCACTTCGCCCATCTGAATTCCGAGGAATCCGCGCTCCACTTTGCCGCCTGCCAGAAGGTCGTGGACGTTGTTGAGCGCCATGTTGATCGGGATCGCGAGACCGATGCCGGAGAACATGCCGCTGCGGGTTTCGATCGCCGCATTGATGCCGATCACGCGTCCCTGGCTGTCCACGAGCGGGCCGCCGGAGTTGCCGGGATTGATCGCGGCATCGGTCTGGATGAAGTTTTCAAAGCCGGCCTGTTTGGCATTGCCGATGATGCCCATGTTGCTGCGGCCCAAGGCGCTGACGATGCCGTGAGTAACGGATTGATCCAGCCCCATGGGCGAACCGAGAGCAAGCACGATGTCACCCACGCGGAGCTTGGAACTGTCGCCAATGGTGGCGTGCGGGAAATTGGTGCCTTCGATCTTGATGAGCGCGATGTCGCTCTGCGGATCGGTTCCGATGACCTTGGCATCGTATTCTTTGCCGGCTTTGTCGCCAACGATCACTTTTAACTGATCCGCGCCATCCACGACGTGGTTGTTGGTCATGATGTAGCCGTTGTCAGTCAGGAGCACGCCTGATCCGAGACCGGTCTGCACAGGTTTCCTCGGCTGCTGCGGAGCTTGGCGTTTGCGTTGACCTGGGGCCTGGCCCTGCTGCTGCTGTTCCTCAAACCACTGACGAAACCAAGGCGGGATGCTGTTCAGTTCTTCCTCGCTGGGGCCGCCGCCAAAGCCGCCGTGCGCGGCCTTCTTCGAGTAAGTGCTGATGCTGACCACGCTGGGCATGATCTTCTGCACGACATCGGCAAATCCGGCCAGGGCCGGATTGGCGCTGCGCACTTCGCTGATGTCGCGCGTGACTCTGGCGTCGAAGTCGGCCACGCTGGCCTTGGAGGTTTCCGTTTCCGCCATGGCAAGTGCGACTGCACCAAGCAAGCTTG
>JAIOQF010000214.1 GCA_021413535.1 Verrucomicrobiota bacterium | reverse complement strand
GGGCAGCATGGTGACCTTGCCCAACAACTCCGGCAGCATGCTCGTGTGACTTGGATGCTGATGGGTGACGACCACAAAGCCCAGGCCTGTGTTTTGCGGCATTTTCTGAAACAACTCCACCAGCGCCTCCAGTCCGCCAGCTGAAGCGCCTATGCCCACGATGGGAAAACCGGAGTCGTGTGCCGGGGTGGAGGATTTTTCGGTTATCGCCGCCGCGGTTTTTTTCCGCCCGTCACGCGCAACTTTTGAACTGATCGGAGCGGACTTTGTAGATTTCTTCATAGCGTCTTCCACCATGCATTTTGGTCTTCATGCAAAAATAGCAAGCTGCATTTTGGCGGCGTGCCTATCATCATGGCGGAAAATCTATGATCCTTATGTAAGAGAATATCTGACACGCGAATCCAATAAATTCGCTGCATGGACCCGGTTGCAGAGATGCTGATCATTTCTACCGTGAGTCATGAGAAACCTCTTGGAGTCAGTGCCTATATTTGCCGGCTTGACCGAGAAGGCGCTGGATCTGCTTTTCAACGAAGGAAACGATTATGCCTTTGGCGACAAGGAGGTCATCTTCCGCGAAGGGGATCCCGACGACATGATCTTTGTCATTCAAAGCGGGAACGTCCGCATTTGCCGCAAGTTTGGTGAGCCTGATGAGGTGGAGCTGGCCGTGCTGAATCCCAGAGAACTTTTCGGAGAGACCTGCCTGCTGGAAACACTGGCGCACACGGCCACCGCCCACGCGGTGGGGCCGACCATCCTTTTCAGCATCTCTGGAAGAACATTCCACCATCTTTTCAAGCAGATGCCCGGGCAGTATGGCATTCTGATTCTGAACATCGCGCGCGATCTTTCCCGTCGTCTGCGCCAGCTTGATGACCGCTACATGCTTAGCCGCAGGCAAAATTCCGCGGGCATTGGCCAAAGTGAGCGGGATTTAGCCCGATATTGAGCAAGTGACGCGTGGCATCAGACCGCCCTTGCAGCGTAATCTTGATACGCGCTTATGAACGCATGCCGTTTCGCAATCCTTCATCAAGTGGTTTGCTGACATCACGATTGACAATCATTCAAATTCTCGCCGTTGATCTGGGCACGGACATGGTGCCCGCGTTGGCGCTCGGTGCCGAGCCTCCGGATCCAGACGTGATGCGCCGACCACCGCGACCGCGCGGCGAAGGTTTGATCACGACGTCTCTCCTGCTTCGTTCGTATCTTTGGCTTGGCCTGCTCCAGGCCGCGGCCGCGATGACTGTCTACTTGCTGGTGCTCCGGAATGGCGGGTGGCGCTTTGGCGAACAGCTCGCATTGCACGATCCTTTTTATTTGCAGTCCACGACTGCCTGTCTCTCGGCGATCGTGATGATGCAGGTGGTCAATGTGTTTGTCTGCCGGGATCCGCGCCGCTCGCGTTTCAGCGGCAGTCTAGGCCACAACAAACTTATTTTTGCCGGCATCGCGGTGGAGGTGTTGCTGATCGTCGCCATCGTTTACACCTCTTGGGGCCACAAGTTTTTCGGCACCGCACCGCTTCCGTTGGTGACCTGGCTCTGGATGCTGCCTCTGGCGGCGGCGATGCTGGCACTCGAAGAAGCGCGCAAGTGGGTGGTTCGGAAGACAGACGAACGTAAGCATCTGGATCACGGATGAGATCGGTTCAATGACCTGAACCACCCGAACCGAAGCCGGGGCCGCCGCCATTCAGCAACGCAAGCCCTGCGCTCCGCATTGCGGGAGAAAACATTTTCATTCAACCTTCGCTGCTTTCCTTCGCCTGACGCTGCCGGCGTCGGGCGAAAAATTTTCGAATTTCTTCGGTCCACAATACCATGCTTGCGATCGCCCCGATGAGGAAGAAATCGGCCAGTGGAATGGAAACCGTGTGGAAGATGCGCTGCAAGGGGCTGGCATAGATCACGGCAAACTGCAGGAGATTGGCAGCGATCAGTCCTCCGAACAGCCAGCGGTTCTTCAACATGCCGGGACTGAACACCGAGCTTGTTTCCCGGCGGCAGTTGAGCATGTTGAACCACTGGCAGACGGCCATGAGGGTGAAGGTTTCAGTTTGCACCAGCGCAAACGGCGCTTCCGTCGAAAGCCGCCAGAGGAAGAAACCGAAGGTGGCCGCGACCGAAGACATGACCATCAGCACCATGCGCCGCAGCATCATCCGCGTCACGATCGGCTCGTCCGCCGGGACGGGAGGCCGGTTCATCTCGTCTCCTTCGGGACCGTCCATGACAAGATTGATGGTCAGCGCCCCTTCAGTGACCAGGTTGATCCAGAGAATCTGCACGGCCGCCAGCGGAAGCGGATATCCCAAGACCAGGGCCAGCAGCAATAGCAAGACTTCATCCAGTCCGGTTGCGAAAAGAAAGAGCAGCACCTTTTTCAGGTTCTGATAGACCAGCCGTCCTTCAGCCACCGCATGAACAATGGTGGCGAAGTTATCGTCGGTGATGATGATCTTCGCCGCGCCCTTGGCGACGTCGGTGCCCGTGAGTCCCATGGCCACGCCCACATCGGCATGGGCCAGCGCAGGGGCGTCGTTCACGCCATCGCCAGTCATGGCCACCACCTGCCCGCAGGACTGCAGTGCTTCCACGATGCGGAGCTTCTGAGCTGGATGCACGCGCGCGAAAACCGAGATGCGCGGGAGGTCGCGCCACAGATCCTGTTCGGACATCTGCTCCAGTTCCCTGCCGTCCACAGCAAGATCACCCTCGCGCCCGATCCCGAGCGACAAGGCCACGGCGAGGCCAGTGGCCTTGTGATCACCCGTGACCATTACGGGCCGGATGCCGGCACGGCGGCATTGCGCGACCGCGATGCGAACCTCGTCGCGCGGCGGATCCATCTGGCCGACGAGACCGAGAAACTTTGCCCTGCCGTTGAACTGGGCAAAGCCCGCATGCTCATCGAGGGTGAACTCCGGCACTTCGGCAAAGGCGAGCACTCGCAACGCGCCATTAGCCATGGATTCCACGCCTGATGTGATCTCGCCAAGAGGCGCGGCGTTCCGGTCCCAGCCGCACAAGGCCAGCACGGGCTCCGGCGCGCCCTTGATGCAGACCCGGGCGGCTGATCCGCGGCCGTGCTGCGTGGCCATCATTTTTGAGGCCGCATCGAATGGAATCTCGGCATGGCGCGGCTCTCTTCTCCGCGCTTCCGCCACGTCCAGGCAGCCCTTGAGCGCCAGCGTCAGCAACGCAACTTCAGTGGGGTCACCTAGAGCGCGCCACCGCGGATCGGATTTGTCCGGCGGCACGAGCTGGGCGTCATTGCAAAGAAGCGCAACTTCAAGCAACGCGCGGAGGCCGGCGTCATGCAGGGCGGTGATTTCACGCCCCCCCGCCAGAATTCCGCCTTCGGGCGCATAGCCCGCGCCAGTGACCTCCGCCTCACGTCCGTCTGGCAAGATGAGCGCCGTGGCCGTCATTTCATTGCGGGTGAGCGTGCCTGTTTTGTCGGCGCAGATGACGGTGGTGCAGCCGAGTGTTTCCACTGCCGCAAGACGACGGACGATGGCGCCGCGCCGCGCCATTCGCTGCATGCCGATGGCAAGGGCAATGGTGAGCGCCACCGGCAATCCTTCCGGCACCATCGAGACCATCTGGCTGATGGCCACCATCAGCAGATCCACAAACGGCATTTTGCGCGCCGTTCCCAGCGCGAGCACCAGCACCAGCATGCCCAGCGACGCCGCGAGGACATAACGGCCGAACTGCTCCAGGCGTTGTTCCAAAGGAGTCTTCGGTTCCGCAGCTTCACCGGTCAGGGCGGCAATCGCTCCGACTTCCGAGGCCAGCCCCGTGGCGGTCACGACCGCGCGACCGCGGCCCGCAACAATCTGCGTGCCGGAGTAGATCATGTTGCGGCGGTCGGCGAGAAGCGTCCCGGGAGGAAGTGTCCCGGAATGTTTTGTGACCGGCAGCGATTCGCCAGTCAGCGCGGCTTCAGCGGTTTCGAGAGCGGCAGCTTCCAGCAGGCGGGCATCAGCGCCCACGGCATCACCTGCGGCCAGCAGTAAAATGTCTCCCGGGACGAGGTCGCGCGCCGGCATCATGTGCTCCCTACCATCTCGCAGCACGCGCATGCACAATTCCGAAAGCTTGCGTAGCGCTTCCATCGACTGGCTCGCCCGGCCCTCCTGAAAGGATCCGATGACTGCGTTGAGCAGCACCACAAGAAGAATCACAACGGCGTCGCCGTGCTTGCCGGCAACCCAGGACACCGCTGCGGCCGCGAACAGGACATAAATCATGGGGCTGGCAAATTGCTGCAGGAATATTTCCACCATCGTGCGCCGTCTGGCCTCGGGCAGAATGTTGGGACCGTGAGCAGCAAGCCGCCGTCGAGCTTCATCACTGGCAAGTCCCGCCCGGGTATCGCCACCCAGACGGGCGCAGACCGTCTCCGAAGCCATGGCATAATATTGCTGGTCCGGTTCGTTCATCGCTTCAATACATGGACGCCTCTGCGCCCCGCCGAAACCGGAATTTTCCAGTTCATACGGAGGCCCGAGGGACAATCATGACGGGGCTGCGGGCCCGGGTGATGACGCCATGCGGCACCGGCCCGAGAGTCGCTGCATCAGCAGATGGGCGCTCGCGGGTTCCCACACAAATTACATCAGCGCCAAATCTTTCCGCGGCTTCGCAAATGGCAACCGCGGCGTGCTCGTGGATTACTACCCCCGCCGTGACATGGATGTTCGGATGAGCGGGCAGCGCCCGCAGGAGTTCATCAAGCTTGCCTTGGGCGGCGGCCCTGGCTTCCTTCGACTCGATGCCGCTCGCCAGATAGGACATCGAACGCACTAGCGGATTTATTCCTGGTTCCGGTGCCGGCACCACGTGCAAGATATGAATCTCGCCGCCGCCCGACACGAGACCGAAGGCATGACGCAAGTCGTCGTGACCGGAAGTTGAGAAATTCGTCGCCACTAGCACCCGGCGGATGATTGGAACTTCGAAAGCCGGAACATAGGGGCCAATGGGCACGCATAGGACATTAGTCGAAGCGTGGGCGAGAACGCCGCGCGAAAACGAGTGGGCCACAAGCCTTTGCCAGCCGTGCCGTTGATGAGTGCCCATCACCACCAGACCCGCATGACGTTCCTCAGCAAGACGCGCCACTTCGTGATCGGCGTGCCTCGTGACTTGGGACACGTGCACCTTTGCCGGCGGATCACCCAGAACATGGGCAACCCTGTCCCAGACGTCGCGGCCCAGTTCGACCTCGGCGGATGGTTTCGTTTCTTCGGGCCGGGATGCTCCCGCCAAGAGGCTGATGAACTCGCTGCGTCGCACCTCCCTGAGGTGAACCACTTCCAATTCGAGGTGCCCAATCCCGTGCAAATCTTTCAGGGCCACAAGAGCGGCGTCACTGGACAAATTGAAATCAACAGCACACAGCGTCAGAAGCGGCTTTCCATCTCGCAACCATGCCAGCAATGAATCCGGATCCCGCACCACCAGCGTGGCCACGGGCGCGCTCTGGGTCACGCGCTCGGCGACGCTTCCGAGCAACCAGCGCTCGGCCATGCCCAGGCCGGTGGATCCGATGATAATTATTTTCGTGGGACGTTCCGCCGCCGCGGCGACCACTTCAAGGTGGGGCGCGCCGTCTCTCACTTCACTCGTTACCTCCACGCCAGTTGCACGCAGGCGTTTTGCTTCCGCCTCCAATTGTTCCCGCCAGGTGTCCGTCTGGTAGAAAATGGGGACGGCGTCGGCCGCCATTGGCCAATCCAACACGGAATGCACCAAATGGAGAGGAAGGTGGAGGATTCTGCCCAGCGCCGCCGCTACATCGGCAGCGCGCACGGAAAGCTCCGAAAAGTCGGTGGCGCATAGAATTTGCATGATCATCTTTCCTTTCTTGTGGGTTGAAGGTTCGATTTCATATGCCTGACGGAAAGGTTTCCGGTGCTTCTCCAATGTCCCATGTGGAAGTGCGCTCGAGGGGTTCAACGGCCCGGGTCTCATCAATGTGAATGACCGCATCGAACTGTTCCGAAAGCATGGCGTGAAAGTAATGGCTTAGCCGCTCGGATTCGGGACGGTAAATAACTCCAATGGCCCGTTCCAGCAGAGGCTGACGCAAGGCGGATTTCAAGCGACCTTCTTCGCGCAGCAGCAACAGGAATCGTTTGAGCCCGACTTGGTGAAACAGGGCCTCGTAACTGCCGTGCAAAGCAGGTCGGACGTGTTTTCTTTCTGCCTGACCTCCCCAGTCTGAACTCGCGGTCACCGTTCCATGGTGGGTGGTGAAGCCGACCAGAACAGCTTCGTTTTCGAACTTCTGCCGTATGAGTTGCCCGACATTCCATTCGCCTTTTTGTCCCATGCGCGTGGCCCGCGCGTCGCCCAGATGGGAATTGTGCTCCCACACGACCATCTTCGGAGGCTTGCCCTTATGCGTGAGATGGTTCCCAAGTTCAAGCAGCGTCTCCATCATGTGGCTGTCGCGCAGATTCCATGAGGAAACGTTGCTGCGATACATGGTGCGATAGTATTGCTCGGCGTTTTTCACCAGCCGGGCGTTTTGTTCGGCAACAAAGAAATCATCGGCAGCAACCCGGCCATCGAGCTTGGCCAGTTCAGCCGACCGAGAATAGATCTCGACGAACTGACTGACGACGGCGTCTTCACACGAGTAGCCATGGCCGAGGGCGGTTTCGTAACCGTATTTCTGCGTGTCACCGCCAAAGCAATCGAAGCAGGCATAGCGTTCCCGAGCCCGTCGAGCGGCCTCTGGATCTATTTTGTCGAGGTAGCTCAGCACGGCCTCGATGGATGAGTTCATGCTGTAGAGATCGAGCCCGTAGAAACCGGTTTTGGAACTGTCATCGCGAAGGTGATCATTGTGCTCCCGTAGCCAGCCGATGAAGTCCAGCACATCCGCATTGCGCCACATCCAGGCGGGAAACCGCTTGAATCCGCCGAGACAATCGATGGCATCGACGTCATTACCCATTCCCCGGACAAAGCGATTGACCCGGTTTGCGTCGGGAAAGTCTGCTTCGACCGCCACCGCTGTGAAACCCTTTTCTCTGATCAAACGCTTGGTGATCTGGGCGCGTTCCCGATAAAACTCGTGTGTGCCGTGTGACGCTTCGCCCAGCAGGACAAAATGCGCATCTCCGACAAGATCCAGCAGGGGATCATAATCGGAAATTTCACCTTCCCGCAAAGGATGCGCGGAATCCTTGACTAGATTCTTGAGTGGTAGTTCGGCGATCGCATTCATTTTATTCTTTCAATAAATGGCTTTTTGGCGCACAACGATCACGGTCGGTCTGGGGCAAGGATGCGCTCTTGCAAACAACCTTGTGCGAGCAAGTCCGCGACCTCGGCGTCCGTGGTCTGCGAAAAATTCTGATACCACTGGCCGACGGCCCGAAATTCTACAGGCACCACGAGGGTGACGAACTCATCCACCATCGGCTGCAGCATCGCTGCTGAGTCGACCGATGCGACCGGCACGGCGATGATGATCTGTTTCGGTTCCTGCTGTCGAAGAGCCTGCACGGCGGCGCGAATGGTGGAGCCGGTGGCGATGCCGTCATCAACGATGATCGCCGTTTTACCCTCGATCTCCGGAGCGCTCGTGTGGCCGCGATAGGCGAGTTCGCGCCGGTGTAGTTCTTTCAATTGCTCCGCGGCCGCGGCTTCAATGGCGTCCGGCGAGATGTCGGCCGCACGCACCACCTCGTGATTGATCACCCGCACCCCGCCGCTGGCGATGGCACCCATGGCCAGTTCCTCCCAGCCCGGCACGCCGAGCTTGCGCACTACGATCACGTCCAGAGGAGCATGAAGTTTTCGCGCCACCTCAAAGGCAACTGGCACTCCACCGCGCGGCAGGCCGAGGACGATTACGTCGTCGCGGCTGGCATATTTCATTAGCGCCCCGGCGAGCAGTTGCCCGGCATGAACGCGATCTCTGAAAACCATCTCCTTCATACGCTTTCCTCCCCATCGTCAGAAGTTGCCAGGTGCTTGTGGAACCAGTGCGCGCCGATACGCGCCACCTCCTCGAGCTTGCCGGGCTCTTCAAACAAATGCGTCGCGCCGCGCACAGTCCAAAAGTCCTTCTTGCAGCACAGTTTTTCATAGGCATCTCCGTTTAAGGAACAGCCCTTCTTATCACCGTCGCCGACGACCAGCAGAGTCGGGCTTTCCACCTTCGGCAACGCGTCTCCCGCGAGATCTGGCCGACCGCCGCGCGACACCACGGCTGCAATGAGATCGCCCAGCTCCGCCGCCGCCACGAGCGCTGCACCGCTACCGGTGCCGGCACCGAAATAGCCGACTTTCAACCCGAGGGCGCCCGGTTGTTTCATCAACCATCCGGTGGCGCCGATCAGCCGGATCGCGAACATCTCGATGTTGTAGCGCAGCACACCTGTGGCGGCATCCGCTGCCGCTTCGTCATAAGTTAGCAGATCGAAGATCAGCGTGCCGATGCCCGCTTCTCGAAGAATGCCTGCGGCGAACTGATTGCGGAAATTATGCCCGCCGCCGCCGTCCGCAAAAAGCACCACTCCAGATGCGTTTTCCGGAAGCTGCAGCTCGCCAGGCAGATGAATGTTTCCAACTGGGATGCGGACGGATCCGTTCCGCGTGTGGGATTGCTGAGTGTCCGTGGAGGGTATCGTGGCATTTTCCTTCATCGACGTGACTTGTATTAATGGGAGAAAACTGGCGTAGGAATGTCGGATTTCTCTTGCTGCATATCTTCCGTGGGGAGTCGGTCTGCATGCTCGCGGGCCTCGTCCAGCAGTCGCCGAACTTCGTCATCGCTCGTCTGGTTGAATGATTCATACCACCGGCCGATTGAATCAAATTCATCGGGAATCATGAGCGCGACTATCGCATCAACCAACGGCCGCATCCGTTCACAACCATCCCGTGACGCAGTCGGCGCGCAAATGATGATGGCGGCGGGATCCTGCGGTCGCAGAGCTCTCACGGCGGAATGGATCGTCAT
Organism: Verrucomicrobiota bacterium; assembly: GCA_021413535.1. Taxonomy (GTDB): domain Bacteria; phylum Verrucomicrobiota; class Verrucomicrobiia; order Verrucomicrobiales; family Verrucomicrobiaceae; genus VFKE01. The sequence continues at coordinate 5,560 of JAIOQF010000214.1, read as the reverse complement.
GCCGGTGGCGATCCCGTCATCAACGATGATGACCGTTTTTCCCTCGACGTCTGGCGCGCCCGCATGACCGCGATACTTCAATTCGAGGCGATGTAGTTCCTCCATGTGCCACAGGGTAGAGGCTCTCACTTCCTGCGGTGTGATGCTCTCGCGAAGCATCACGTCATCTTCAAGAATTCTCACGCCGCCACTGGCGATGGCACCCATGGCGATTTTCTCCCACCCGGGCACACCGAGCTTGCGCACGACGACGATATCGAGACGTGCGTGCAGTTTTCGGGCCACTTCGAAAGCCGTGGGCATGCCGTCACGCGGCAGACCGATCACAATCACATCACTCCGATACGCATATTCCATGAGCGCCTCCGCTAGCATTTGTCCCGCGTGGTAGCGGTCTTTGAAATGTTTCGGTTGCGGCTGCATGATCGACTTTACTCCCAAGGATGATTTTACAGATGTTCACGAAACCAGTCGGCGGCCAGTTGCGCCACTTGCTCCAGCGTGCCGGGCTCCTCAAAGAGATGCGTGGCATCGGGAACGATGCGTAAAGCCTTTTCGCAGCGCAACAGGGCCAGCGCCTCTTTGTTAAGTTCCAGCACCACATCGTCGAGCCCGCCCACGATCAACAACGTGGGGGAGACCACGTCAACTAGGGCATCGCCAGCGAGATCAGGCCGGCCGCCGCGCGAGACCACGGCACCAACGCTGCGACCCAGCCTGGCGGCGGCGACCAAGGCCGCCGCTCCACCCGTGCTTGATCCATAAAATCCGACACGAAGGCCGTTGGTGGTCGGATGATGATCCGCCCATTGCGCGGCCGCCTCCAATCGATCCGCGAGCAAGTCGATATTGAAGACAAGTCGGCGCGACGTGCGATCCTCGATCTCCTCCTGCTTTGTGAGAAGATCGAAGAGCAAAGTTCCCACCCCAGCCTCGCGGATCACGCGGGCGGCGAACTGATTTCGAGGACTGTTCCGGCTGCTACCGCTACCATGCGCGAAAATCACCAATCCCAAAGCGTGCGGAGGAATGTCCAGTTCGCCTTCCAGAAGCACGCTATCGGTCGGGATCACGACATCCTCGGCGTGGTTGCCTATCCGATGCGGCGAGAGCGTAATTTTCATGACTGGACTGTGTGATGCCTCCGGTTGGATGAACGTTCTGTTTGTTTCTTGTTCGGCGGCCGTGCAGTTTCGGTAAGCATGGGGGTCTCAATATCCGGCTGCCGGTCGATTTCATCGTCTGCCCCTTGTTCGATATTGCGGATATCAGCTTCACGCCGGTGTCGGTTGGTTTCTCTTGTCAGCAACTCCTCGCCCTCCGGATCCTCCGCTTCGGCCAATAAGGCGGCATCGGGCTCCTGAATCGATTCCAATGGAGGAATGCCCCGGAGCGAATCGAGCCCTTCACGTTCGCGTTTTTTCTGGGCCTCCTTCGTGTAGCGTGTCCAAGGGACAACATGGAGACGCCCGGCGGGAATCGGTTCCCCGCTTTCTTCGCAGATGCCATAAGTTCCCGTGAGAATGCGATGGATCGCGGCATCCACCTCGCGGAGGGCGTCGCGCTCACGGGACAAGAGGCAGAGCGCCATCTCGTGATCAAATTCATCCGTCGCGCTGTCCGCCAGGCTCATGCTGTGCGGTTCCACCGGCTCCGCGGCAGCGGCCATTTCATTTTCTTGTTCTTGCAACAATCGTTCGCGGAGGGAGTGAAGCATGCCGTAGTGCCATACCCACCTGACCGGAATGCGGACGACTTTTTCCCGTTTCCATTCAGGCTCATGGTGACGCACTTTCTGACGCAGTTTGACGCTGGCTGTTTCGGCTGGGTTCATGGCGTGAGTTCCGATTGCTGATGCAATCGATCATGCCCCCTGCCGGAAAATCCGCCATCATGCCGAGGATGATTTGCTTGTGAGAAAATGCCTCACAAGTTTCCAGCACTATGAAAGCGTAGTCGCCCGGGCTGTTTCAGGTGAATTTCACAAAAACTTCCGCGCTTTCCCGCATAAATTTGCAACATTAAGCTTCGGCGAACACGCTGCAAGCTTCATGAATACGAACAATGACGCACACACTTCGTGTGCTGGCGTGGTCCGCCAGCCAGTAACGATTTTATCACGATTCATGCCTTGATGGCAGCAGCCACGATGAGCCCGTAACTGGTGACCCGTCTCATTGCTGGGGCTCGCGAAAGTAATCGAGAACCCTCTGATTCCCGCCACCTGGAATCACTCCGCCGACTTCGAGAAAATGATGCGCTTGACGGAACACATCAAGTGGTCGGAAAAGCACGGAGAACCGGGCAGGATCGATGTTTTCCTGCGCGGATTGAACGAGAGTGACTGGCATCATAGACTGACTGGGGTCATCAGTGGTGCAGCGCTTCAACCTTATTCCAGCGGAGACAGTTCCGGGCGGTAGGCCAGTGCGGAGCCGAGTGCGCTGCGGGGTTCCTCCCGCCTCTAGGGAAGCGAAGTGCAAAGTAGGCGCGATGGAAGACTTTTTCCCCACACAAAATCAGGCAGCGAAAAGCCAACGCACCCTACGACTAGGGGTCATGCGTTGGAACCCGCCTTTGCCTGCTCTAGATCGCAGCCGAGATACCTGACCAGCACCTTCCTCGACCTCGGCAGAGGCACGCATTTATGCAACTCCCAATACTTGTAAGAGCCGAACGGAATGCCGAGTTTCCGCGCCAGCTCCTTCAAGGTCAGCCCCTGCTCCAGCCGCTTCGCCCGAACATGGTCGATGAGCCAAGCCGGTGCCTTGTGATGATCCGCCCGCAGCCACCCTCTTTTCGCGCCCTCTTGGAACTACAATTTGCCACTCACCAAAAGCCAACAGTTGCCTCCGGCTCACTAAGATTTCTGAACAGTTACGAAATTATTTAAAATGCTTTAGGCGTCCGTGATCTTGCTCACCACTTCACTCCGATTTTTTTGAAGCCGGTCTTCACATCTTCATCCAGTTGCGTAGGCGTGCGGCCATCGTAGAGCAGCGCCATTTGTTCCTGGCCGAACCCCTTGCGGTCTTTTTTCTGGGGCACTTCGGGACGCTGGGGTGGCGTGAGAGTCTTGGGATAAGTGAAGCTCCCGTTTTCCAGTTTCTTGACGCCTGGCTGTTTGAAAAACTCTTCCAGCTCCGCTTTGTATGATGCTAATTGCTCATTGTAATTCTTCCATTTGTCGGTCTCAGCCGTGAGGGCATCGAAGAACTTGAGGAAGCGCGTGCCCTTTCCGTCGCCATCGAGATGACAGAAATAGTAGACCAGCAGGCAGGAGTAACCATAGATGCGGTGCTGGGCCTCATGACCGCCGTTGAATTTCGCAGTCCAGCTCTCAGGAGTCATGTTCATGTGTTCGGAGGCAGAACCGAGATCAGAGAGCCCTCCGGTCGCGAAGTAGAGCTTGTGACTGATGTATTCCTTGATCCCTTTGGCATGGCTGCCGGCATGGAAAGTTCCGGCGTTGTAGGGCAGCATGTTGGTATATTCTGCGCAGCCCTCGGTAATCCAGTGCGGCAGGAAGCCGAGATAATCGTGCATCATCTGATGCGTGATCTCATGGACAAGAGTGTCGCTGCTGAATTCGGCCTTTTTGAACCAGGTCTTTCCGCGCAGCTCCAGGCCCATGCTTTTAAAGGGAACGAGAAATACCCGGTCAGCGCTTTTATAAACACCGCCGGATTTTTCCGGGCCGCCATTTTTGTGATAGGCTTCCTCGGTGGTGAAAAACTTCGCCTGAAAATAACCGAGGTCTTTCGGCGGTTCCGGATGCACGCCCCAGGGCAGCGCGTCCACCAGCGTGCGAGTGCCCTCGAATATGCGGGCCACTTCGATCATCACGCTCCCGGCGAGTTTGTCCTGTGAGATGAACTCAAAAGCTTCCGAATGGTAGCGGTAATAATTTTCCGCAGGCTTTTCTTCAACGAGCTTCACATCAATGGATTTCGGTGACACGATGATGTCCTTCGGCCAGACGCGTTGAGTGATAGATTTTGCGGTGCCTGATGTCTTGCTGGTAATCGACGGATCTGGGACCGGGTTGGATTTGATGAAATTCTGGTCCGCTGGCGAGAGCTTCGCGAGAGGAACGGTCGTGGTCTGTCCGCTCGCCAGTTGGAAAATCGCATTGTCACCGTTGATGCCGGTGAGTTTGGCCTGCATGGTTTTTCCCTCGGCATTCGTCCAGGTCCGGACGCCGCTGGAGGTCGTCGATTGGGCCCGGACAATGCTGATCACAATTACGAGCAGCAGGAATGTCAAACCAAGGGTGAATCGGCGATAAAGCATGGGGCTCGATTAACATGACGGTGGCCCTGACGTCAAGATTTGCTGTTCGCTTGCCTTGCGATGCGGCCTGTGTTCTGTCAGCTAACGTTCAGCCATGGTCCGCCGCCGTATTCTCAAAATCTTCAATCGCTACCTGCATTTCGGCGGGGAGGAGTCGTCAGTGCAAAAAATTCACCGCTTGCTGGAACGGGATCACGAGATCACTGCGCTGCCACTGGACAGTAGGGAATGGACTGGCGACGACGCACCGGGAGTTTTCGGCCAGGCTTGGCGCACGGTTTACAACCCGGACAGCCGCCGCCGGTTGGAAGATGCCATCACAGTGCGCCGACCCGATTTTCTGTTGATGCACAACATCTATCCGGTGGGTTCGCCTTCGCTCTATCATGCGGCGATTCGTCTGAAGGTGCCGGTGGTCCAGTTCGCGCACAACTATCGCCCGTTCAGTGTCAGCGGCAATCTCTTCATCGACGGTCATACGAACGAGGAGTCGTTGCATGGCAACTACTGGCGCGAGATCAGGCATGGTGCGTGGCAGAACTCGGTGCTCAAGTCCGCCGTTTTTGCTCTGGCTTTGAAACTGCTGCATCGTTCCGGCTGGCTGGATTCAGTCAGTGCCTGGGTTTGTGTCTCGGAATTCGTCCGCGATAAGTTCATCAAGGCAGGATTGCCGCCAGAACGCGTCCATGCACTGCGCCATGCCTGGGAACCGATGACCGAACTTCCGCCGGGTGAAGATGGAGGATATTATCTGTTTCTTGGCCGGCTGGTGGATGTGAAGGGAGTGGCGATGCTGCTGCAGGCTTGGGACAAAATGTCTGCTGATCTTGGCGCCCAGACGCCAGAATTGCGAATCGCAGGGGAGGGGCCCTTGGAGGAAATGGTGCGCGCTGCCACCCTGCGGAATCCTCATGTGCGATTTCTTGGCATGATTTCTGGTGATGCTAAGCGTGATGCTCTGCGCTTTTGTCGCGCCGTGCTGGTTCCTTCGGTCTGGTGGGAACCTCTCGGACTGGTCACCTGCGAGGCCTATGATTATGGCAAGCCTGTCCTGGCCGCCGCATCAGGTGGCATCACCGAAACTGTGCAGGATGGCGTTACCGGTTTTCTTCATCCACCCGGCGACGTGAATGAACTCATCAAAGACATTGTCACCCTAGAAAAACTTCCGCAGGCCAGTCGCGTCATGATGGGCCTGGCTGGACGAAAATGGCTGCTGGAAAATACCGGTGTCGATCAATGGCGCCGCCGCTTTGAAGAAATTGTC
>JAIOQF010000213.1 GCA_021413535.1 Verrucomicrobiota bacterium | reverse complement strand
CGCGAAGGTGAAGGCCACACTCGACGGCAAATTCAATGACGCCGGAGAAATCGTCGCCGAGCCCACAGCCAAACAATCCGCTGGCGCGTTCAAGGCCACCGCCAATGGCTTGATCGGCACCATCCGCGGACGCATTCTTCCCAAACCGCCGTTTGCGCAAGATTTCGAAAAATTCGAGCTAACCGAGGAACATCCTGCCGTCGGCGCAGACGAGACCTACAAGTTCGCCTACCCGCCGCTGCCTTGGATCGGCGCGCGCTTCAAGTTCGACATCCGCGACCTCAATGGCAACAAGGTGCTCGCCAAGAATTTTGACCGCCTCCTCTTCCAGCGCGCGATGGTCTTCATCGGCACTGCAGATATGAGCAACTACACCGTCTCCGCCGACGTAATGACCGACGGCAACCGCCGTTCCAAATCCGACGTAGGCGTCATCAACCAGCGCTACATGATTGTCCTCAAAGGCAACGCCAATGAACTCGAGGTCAGCTCGAACTACGAGCGCTTCAAGCGTGCCGTCCCCTTCCCCATCAAGGGGCAGCAGTGGTATTCGCTCAAAACGCAGGTGCAGGTGAATGCTGACGGCACCGGAGTGGTGCTGGCCAAAGCTTGGGAAAAAGAACAGCCGGAACCAGCCGAATGGACCATCAAGGCTGAAACAACTCCCGTTCATCAACAAGGTTCGCCCGGCCTCTTCGGCTTCACGCCGCAGAACCAGATGCGTGTCTACATCGACAACGTCAAAGTGACGCCGAACAAGTGAACCAAGACATTTCGAGAAATCCAACACTGAACTGAATATGAAGAAAACAACTTTCGTCCTCGTCGCCTTCGCCCTCGGGGCAGCAGGACTCCAAGCCGGTGACTGGCCTCAATGGGGTGGCGCCAATTCACGCAACATGGTGTCCGGCGAGAAGGGCATGCCCGTGGATTTTTCTCCCGGCAAGAAGATCAAAGGCAGTGAGCAAGTGGACATGGCCACCACCAAGAACTGTCTCTGGGTGACCAAGCTCGGCTCCCAATCCTACGGCACTCCCACGATCGCTAACGGACAAATCTTCGTCGGCACCAACAACGAGATGCCGCGCAATCCCCAGATCACCGGCGACCGCGGCATTGTCATGGTCTTCGATGAAAAGTCCGGAAAGTTCCAATGGCAGATGGTCACACCCAAGCTCGGAGCGGGTAAAGTCAGCGACTGGGAATTCCTCGGCATGTGCTCCACGCCCACCATCGTCGGCGATCGCGGCTACGTCATCACCAACCGCTGCGAGATTGTCTGCATCAGCACCAAGGGTCTCGCCGCCGGCAACCTCGGCATGACTGACGAGGCAAAATATATGGCTGCACCCGACAAGGATCAAAAACTTGTCATGGGTCAGCCCGGCCCGCTCGATGCCGATATCATCTGGGTCTACGACATGCGCAAAGAACTCGGCGTGTTCCCACACAACATTGCCTCGAACTATCCGCTCGTCGTCAACGGCAAGGTCTACGTCGCAACTTCCAACGGCGTCGACTGGTCCCACAGCAACATCCCCGCCCCCCAGGCCCCCAGCTTCGTCTGCGTGGATGTCGAGACCGGAAAGTATGTCGCCGAGATTCCTGCCGACGCGAAAATCTCCGAGCACGTCATGCACTGCAACTGGTCCTCACCCACCTCAGCCGATGTCAATGGCAAGCCGATGATCATCTTCGCTGCGGGCGACGGTTTCGTTTACGGACTCGGCACTGGCGACGAACGCAAGGAAGTTGAGAAAGACGTTTATGAACTTCCCATCAAATTCAAATACGACGCCGTGCCCAAGGACTACCGCTTCAAGGAAGACGGCTCGCCGAAAAAATACTCCGAGTTCGACGGCCCCAGCGAACTGATCGCCACCCCGGTAGTCGTCGATGGAAAATGCTACGTCGCCATCGGCCAGGATCCCGAGCACGGCGAAGGCGTCGGCATGTTGAGCTGCATCGACATCAGTCAGACCGGCGACATCTCCGGCAAAGCCCTCTGGACCTTCAAAGACCTTGAACGCACCATCTCAACCGTGGCGGTCAAGGACGGCATTGTCTACGCAGCGGATTACACTGGTCGCGTGTTCGCGCTTGATGCCAAGACTGGCACTCAGCTCTGGAAGTTCGATACCAAAGGCCACATCTGGGCCAGCCCCGTCATCGCCGATGGCAAGATCTACATCGGCAACGAAGAAGGTGAACTCTTCATCCTCGCCGAAGGCAAGGAGTTGAAACAACTCGGCCATATCGAGTTTTCCGCGCCACTCAAAAGCTCGGTCGTTCCCGCCAATGGCGTGCTCTACGTCACCACCGAAACGCATCTCTACGCCTTCAAAGAGGGCGCGACGCCGGCTCGATAAACAGCAAAGGCTTTCAGCCTGTGTATCGAACGGGCATCCTGCCCGTTTTTTCTCACTCTCGCTCCGCCACTTTCACCATGCGCAGCCTCCATCTTGCTAGGGCCAACGTATTCATTCTAAACTTTTAAACCCTTCAACATTTCAACTCTTCCCTGCATGTCCGCCCCAGAAAAACTCGACGCCCACCTCATAGAAATCATCAAGTGGCACTTCTCGTCGGAAACGGGTTGTCCATTTTGGCTCGAGTGGATGTCCAAGAACTTCGATCCAAAACAGGAGATCAAGTCCTTCGGGGACATGGTCAAATTTCCGCATTTCCAGGACGAATGGCTCCGCGATTTGCAGCCCGAAGTCTGGGTGCCCAACGCATTCAAAGGCAAGCCGTATAACATCTTCGAAACTGGCGGCACAACAGGAATGCCCAAGCAGCGCATTGGCTGGGATGATTACAAACACGATTACAGCGAATTCTCCACGAAGCTAAAAGACGAACACTTCCCCCCCGGCAAACACTGGCTCATGATGGGCCCCACCGGCCCGCGCCGCTTGCGGCTCGCGGTCGAGCATCTGGCGAACGTCCGTGGTTCCTCCTGTTACTTCATTGATCTCGATCCGCGATTCGTGAAGAAGCTCATCTCCAACAAGCAATTCGACGTCGCCCGCCAATACATGGATCACGTCGTCGACCAGGCCGTGACCATTCTGAAGCACCGCAAGGTCAGCGGACTCTTCACCACGCCGAAACTCCTCGAGGCACTCGCGGAAAAAGTGAACATCTTCGAAGCCGGCATCCGCGGCGTCTTCTGCGGCGGCACCACCATGCTCCCGCAATACGTCCGCTTCATCGTTGAAGAAGTGCTCGAAGGAAAAATCGGTTTCTACCCGACCTACGGCAATACTTTGATGGGCCTCGCCGCCAGTGTGCCGCTTCTTCCCGAGGACAAATTCTCAATCACCTACTACGCGCCCCAGCCCCGCGCTGTGCTCCGCGTCGTCAAACCCGACGAAACCACCCAGACAGTGGACTACGACACCTGGGGCCGCGTCGAGCTTACCACACTGACCAAGGAATTCTTCATGCCGCGTTTCCTCGAGCGCGATGAAGCCCTGCGCCGCAAACCGCGTGCGCCCTATGAATGGGATGGCGTCGCCGAAGTCCGTCCGTTCGGGGCGATGGAGAACAAGATCGTCGAAGGCGTGTATTAACCGGTCATGAGCGTCATTCCCCATCTTCCCGCGCTCCGCAAAGGTGTGCCCTACGAAAGCCTCGACAAGATCGACGTCAAAGATCATCGCACAGGCGAAGTCCTCGCGCAGGTCAGCCAGGTGAATGCCGGCATCGTCCGGCGCGATCTGGCGCGCATCGGGGAAGCTCGTGCGGACTTAAAGAAGTTCACCTGCGACCAACTCATCGAAATCTGCAAGAAGACCGGCGAGATCTTCCTGACCGCCACACTTCCGCTTGGCGACAAAGGTCACACCCAGTCGCCCCAGCAATACATGGAGACGCTTTCCCGCACCAGCGGTCTGCCCTACGTGATGGTGAAGCGCAACATGGCCAAAATAAACGATGCCCTGGCGAACATGCGCACCGTGCTCAACGGCCTGACGCGCGGACTCGATCTCAGCATTATCGACAACGGTTTCGGCGAACAAGCTGGCTGCCCCGTGAGTTACTATCCCACGACGAATTGCCTCGGCCTCGTGATGCCGAGCAATTCACCTGCCGTGAATTCGCTCTGGCTTCCCGCCATCGCCCTCAAGACTCCAGTCATCATCAAGCCCGGTCGCGAGGAGCCTTGGACGCCGTTCCGTCTCATCCAGGCTTTCATCGCCGCGGGAGTTCCTGCGAGCGCGTTTGGTTTCTACCCGACCGATCACGAAGGCTCCGGCGAAGTGCTCAAACTCAGCGGTCGCGCCTTGATCTTCGGCGATGCCAACACCGTCGCCCAATACAAGGACAATCCGAAATTCGAGTGTCACGGCCCCGGCTTCAGCAAGGTGATCATCGGCGAGGATCAGATCGAGCAGTGGCCGCAATTCATTGATCTCATTGCCGCTTCCATTTCCGACAACGGCGGTCGCTCCTGCGTGAACGCCTCTGCCGTCGTCGTTCCGAAATACGGCAAGGAGATCGCCGACGCGCTCGCGCATAAGCTCGGCCCTGTGCAACCGCTGCCGCGCGAAGACGAAAACGCGCGCCTCTCCGGCTTCGCGAATCCCAAGATGGCCGAATTCATCAACGAAGCGATCGAATCTGGCCTCAAGGAACCCGGCGCAGAAGATGTGACCGCCAAATATCGCAATGGCCCGCGCCGAGCCGAACTCGACGGCGGCGTTTACATGCGCCCGACCATCGTGCTTTGCGACAGCTTCAAGCACTCGTTAAGCAACCGCGAATACCTCTGCCCCTACGCCAGTGTCGTCCAGATTTCGCAATCGGAAATGCTCGGTCAAATCGGTTCTTCGCTCGTCGTCACCGCGATCACCAAGGACGCGAAATTCATCGAGCAACTGCTCGGCAGCCCGCTGATCGAGCGCCTCAACATCGGCCTGGTGCCCACCACGAAGATCTCATGGAATCAGCCGCACGAGGGCAACATGTTTGAGTTCCTCTACAAACGCCGTTCGATTGAAGTGGCGTAACATTGCATGACTCCCCTTAGCGCATTCGACAAAACTCCACGGACCCGCATGGTCTTCGGCAACGGTGCGCTCGTGCGACTCGGTGAACTGGCGCGCGAACACGGTGCAAGGGCAATGCTGGTTACGGACGCAGGCATCGTAAAAGCAGGCCACGCTGAACGCGCGCTCAACTCCCTGCGCAGTGCCGGCCTGCAAGTGGAACTCTTTGATCGTGTCCATGAAAATCCAAGCACCCAAGACGTGGCCGACTGCGTCGCAGTCGGACGTGAGTTCCAAGCCGATCTCCTGATCGGCCTCGGCGGCGGCAGCAGCATGGACACGGCCAAGGGCTGCAACTTCATCCTCACCAACGGCGGCGAGATGAAGGATTACTGGGGCGTAGGCAAGGCAACGAAGCCCATGCTCCCGCTCATCGCCATTCCCACCACTGCCGGAACCGGCAGCGAATGCCAGAGCTTCGCCCTCATCTCCGACGAGAAAACACACGCCAAGATGGCTTGTGGCGACTCGAAGGCCGCGGCGAAAATTGCGCTACTCGATCCGGAGCTTACGATCTCCATGCCGCACCGCGTTACTGTCCTTACTGGCATCGACGCCATTGCCCACGCCATCGAGACTGCGGTGACGAAGAAACGCAACGCCATTTCCACGGTGTATTCCCGCGAGTCCTTTCGCCTGCTCATCGGCGGCTTCGAGCGCGTCCTGCGCGATCCAAATGACCTTGAAGCACGTGGCTACATGCTGCTGGGTGCGGCCTTCGCCGGCACCGCGATCGAAAATTCGATGCTCGGCGCAGCGCATTCGTGCGCCAACCCGCTTACCGCCCAATTCGGCATTGTGCATGGGCACGCCGTCGGCCTGATGCGGCCCCATGTGATCCGCTTCAACAGCGCCCTGGTCGAACCCGCGCTCGAGTATCGCAATCTCTACGACGGCGATCTAGCTGATCGTGTCAGCGTCTTGTTAGCTGAAGCGCGCCTGCCTGGAAAGCTCGCGGACTTGGGAGTGACAATAAATGACATCTCCAGTCTCGCAGCCGAAGCCGCTACGCAGTGGACCGCGAAGTTTAATCCGCGTGAGGTGACAACAACGGATTTTGCGATGCTCTACGAAGCAGCAATGTAGTTGGTGCACCCGGCTTCACCAATCGCCGCGAAGCGAGACGCATCGTCTGCTATAAAAAAATCCGCCGTGGCTTGACCTGACGGCCAAATCCACGGCGGGCTGTTTTAACAAATACTTGTGCTGAACGAACCTGGCCGCTCAGCGATAATCCCTTACTTCAATTCCGAATTGTAGAAGGTCTGCCAGTCATCGAGATTGTTCAGATTGACCGCATCTTTGATGCTGCCGTCATCGGGGCGACCAGCGGATTCAAGGATGCCCTTGCGGGTAGCGTCGTCATGATTATAGCCTTTGATGGCTTCGTTCAGTTTTTTCACAGCGCCCTGGTCGAGGCTGCCGCCTTTTTTGGCCAGCACCCAGCTTTCGAGCTGGATGTAGGTGGGCTTGCTGCTCTTGATGTAGCTGAGGAATTCCTCGCGATCGAGGCCGAGACCGTCGAGCACCATCTGGTCATAGCCCTTGCCACAGCCGGGATAATCAGCGTGTAGTTTTCCGGCAGCTTCGAGAGATGTCTTCTGCCAAAGGCGCGGAAGATGAAGAACGCCGAGGGGACCGGCGACGCCGGAAGAGATCATGGGAACGGATTTGCTCATATATTATTTCAGTTGGAATGTGGGTGAATTGTCTCTTGGAGACGGGCGGGAATTCTGGAGGCGGAGCACTGGCATGGCAAGCGCAATTTTAGGCGAGCGGCAACAAGAAGAACCGTATCGTGGCAGCACCTTGAGCTTGCAATTTCAACCAGCCCAACCTACAAACCACGCTCCCCAACCAAATCACACATCCCTTCCAAATCATGTCTCAAAAAATCGCTTTCGTCGGAGTTGGCCGCATGGGTGCCAACATGGCCCGCCGCCTCAAAGATTGCGGCTACAACGTCTCCGCCGTTTATGATACCTACCGCGAAGGTGCCCAAACTCTAGCCGCAGAACTCGGGTGCCAGGCCTGCGACAAGCTCGCGGATGTCACCGCCGCCGCCGACATCATCTTCACCGTCGTCACCAACGACGCCTCCATGCGCAGCATCTTCCTCGAAAGCGCCGATAACCTGCTCATCAACGCCAAGGGCAAAATCTTCATCAACTGCGCCACGGTCACACCTGGCGTGCATCGCGAGGTTTACGCCGCATCGCAAAAAGCGGGCGCCCATTCGCTCGAAGCCTGCATGGCCTCCAGCATCAGCCAGGCTCGCGAGGGCAAACTCTATCTCATGTTGGCCGGCGATGAAGCCGTCTATAATTCCGTGCTGAAAATCATCGAAGACCTCAGCATCAACCGCCGCTTCATTGGCGGACCGGGCCGCGCCGCAGAGGTGAAAGCCCTGGTCAACATGGTCATGAACATCAATACCGCCGGACTCGCCGAAGGCCTCGGACTGGCCGCCGCCCTCGGCCACGATCTCGGACTGGTTCGCGAAGTGTTTTCCCAGACCGGCGCGAACTCCCGCGTGCTGGAGACTGATGGAGCGGACATGGCAGATCGCTCGCACGACTGCTGGTTCAGCGCCGCGCACGCCGCCAAAGACAGCGGCATCGCCGGTTCCATCGCCAAGGAGGTCGGACTCAATCTCCCGCTCAACACCGCCACCGAAGCGCAGTATCAAAAGATGGTGCAACTTGGCCTCGGCGAACTCGACAAGAGTGGAATCGCGGAGCTGACCTTCAATGGCCGGCACGGATAATTCGAGGCTCTGACTGACAACATCAACCAGCCGCAGCAATTCGAGCGGCAACAGCCGCATCCGCCCTTGCAAGTTGATGCACGCTCGATGCCTGCTCGATTCCCTTGAGAGCGCCATAGTTCTTGCCGGTCTTGATCGCGAGACCGCGCTTGGTCAGGTTTTGCAACTTTTCATAGCAACGCAGCCGCAACATCTCTTCGCCGCCGCTCACCGCGTTTTTCAGCTTTAATCCTGCATAGACTTTCAGGAACAACGCTTTGAATTCGTGAGTATCCCCCTCCGACAGAACATCAACTAACGAATCGGTAACGTGATCTGGAGCACGACGTGAGAAGATTGTCCGTTTTGGAGTGGTCATAGAAGTGAAGTATCGCACACTTTAAGCAATATTGTAGGTCTTTCGCTCAGGATTAGGCGAATTGATGATGCCACCCTGGAGAGCGGTTCCAGCCCGATGCTCTTTATTCCGACTCCATTGGAGTAGCCCGCAGCTGGCAGACGCCCTTCTTTGTGGGTGCTTCGAGAAACTGTAAAAAATTGTCCGCATTCGGCGGCCAGGTTCTGCCGCGGGCGGCGGCAATTGCCTGCGTAAGATTCATCCCCCCGCGAAAGATCAAATCGAACAGCTCTTTCAAGGCAGCACGATCGTCCGTTTTGAATCCCGCGCGCCGGAGGCCGACGGTATTGAGCCCGGTCACGCGGTTGATGCGCTGCGCGGCGCAGTAATGGGGGATGTCTTTGCTGAAGGAGCCATTACCCTGAATGACGCAGAAATCTCCGATGCGCAGGAACTGGTGAAACACGGCCCCGCCACCCATAAAGGTGTTGTTGCCTATGTGCACATGCCCGGCGAGCAGCACTCCGTTGGCGATCACGTTGCCGTCGCCCATCTGCACGTCGTGCCCGAAATGCGCGCCAACCATGATGAAGTTTTTATCGCCAATCACGGTCATGCTCCCCGGCTTGCTGCCGCGATGAACCGTAACGTGCTCGCGAATGACATTGTTTTTCCCAATTCGCACGCCACTGGCCGTGGCTGGATCGAAGCCGAGATCCTGCGGCAATTCACCAATCACCGCACCGCGCCCAATGGTGGTGCCCTCGCCAATCATGGTATCGCCCACGATCTGCGCGTGCGGAGCGATTTTGCATCCGGCGGCGATGCAGACAGGGCCTTCGATGATCGCATACGCGCCAATTTCCACCGTTGGATCGATTTGCGCGTCAGGGGAGATGAGGGCGGTCAGGTGGAACATTGCTTCATCTTCGTCTCAACCTTTCAACACTTCAACCGTTCAACCAAGACTCAAAGCATCCCCGCCTCGCGAAAACTGAAATAGGCTTTTCCCCCTGCGCGAGGAGCGCCAACAATGATGTGGTCGGCGAAGATGATTTTCATCAGCTCAGCAGCATCGCGAATGCGCCGGGTGAGCTGCCGGTCCGCTTCACTGGGCGACGGATCGCCGCTGGGATGATTGTGCGCCAGGATGAAAGCGTGTGCGTTGTGCCTCAAGGCGCAGCCAATGATGTCGCGCGGGTGGGCCACGCTTTCATTGGCAGTTCCTTTGTGCAGCACTTCATCGTGAACCAGCTTCATGCGCGTGTTCAAGACCAGAATGTGCAGCACCTCCTGATTCATCTGCGCCATGCCTGCTCCGAGAAAATCGTAAACCAACTGGGGCTCGTCCATTCTCTGCTCGATGATCTCCTCCACCGCCGCACGCCGCCCAAGTTCAAAAGCTGCAGCAATGTGCGCGGCTTTCGCGGGGCCGAGTCCTTTGTCTTTCGAGAGCTCCTTCGCCGTCCGGCGCGAGAGCGTCCGAAGGTTTTTGTAATCATTGAGCAGGCGGGTCCCAATTTGAATGGCGTTCTCACCCTTCATGCCGGTGTTGATAAAAAGCGCCAGCAGCTCGGCATTGCTCAGCGCTTGCGCGCCTTGTTCGATGAGCCGCTCGCGCGGGCGGTCGCTCTCCGGCAGATCATGGATGCGGAGAGACATGGCGGACGATCAGATCAACGAAAAGCGGCCCCGCACCACACTGCGTTCGCCAGTTTCCTTGTTTACGATCAACCAGTGAGTCGCACCGGGCGGCAGCTTCTGCCCAGCTGATTTTTTCTCAACCGCTTCACCCCGCATGACGAGTTCATCCACGTAGCGAGCCGCAGCCGCCGAAGTTTTTTTTGTTTTCGACTTGGCGACCTTGGCTGACTTTTTCTTGGCGGCCATGAGCTAGCTCCAGTCTTCGTAGCCATCGTCGAAACAACGGCGCTTGAGATGGAACTGGCCGTTCTGCTCGACGAGGTAATGTGTCTTACGCCGCACCGTGGGATGAGCCACGGCACTGATCCCGGGCTTGAGCTGGCTAAAGTCAACACGACCACGACGGAAAAGAGTCTCGAGGAACGATTGGGTGGCTTGCTCGACTCCAGGCACGGCCGTGGAGCCGGTGTCCAGCGCAGCGGGTGCGATGAGACCGCGACGCGAAAACGATGCGGTGCGAACCACCAAGGCGCCTTCAGTCAGACCGAAGGCACTGGCACGCAGAATCATGTCCCGACCACTTCAGCTTTAAGCGAGCGCGCAGCTTCGAGTGAAAGCAGACCCCGGCGCACGAAGGCACTGCGGAGAGCGTCGTCGTATTTGCCTTCGAATAGCGTGGAGTCCGCCCAGATGATTTGGGCGGCCACTTCGCTATAAAACGCAGCACTGAGCGCGGCAGCTTGCGCAGCCTTGGAGAGCAAAGCTCCGGCATCGTTGGCGACCTTGAGCAAATCGCCCTCATTGGGCTTGGGTGAGACGATTTTGAGCATGGCGCTCATGGCCTCAAAGAATCCCGCCGTGAACACTCGGGAAAACGAGTGCGGCTCCGACGAAAGCTGGTCATCAGGCGCCGTGGGCGGAAGATACATCGGGTCGCGGTAGAAGAAATTGTTCACCGCGTTGCGCAAACAATCTGCCGGCGCGGACTGGGGATTTATCGAGTGAACCGCCTTGCCGAACTGCTCGGCGATCCGCGAGATCAGTGACGTATGCCAGAGGCGGCCACCGGTCTCCTTCAACACGGCGGCGCGCACCTCAGGAAGTTGAAGCGCGCAAAGAATGGCGGAGATGTCGCCGAAGGATTCATGAAATGCGGCGACTTCATCGAGCGTGGCGTCCCAGAGATCGGGCCGCAACGAATCGAGGACGGCATGACCGAACTCATGGGAGATGATGTCTGCGCTCTCGCCAGTATAGATGGTTCGACCGCTGACGGTGCCGTGGAAAAACGAGATCGACTGGCGATCATAGTAGGCGTTCAGATCCTCGCCGGCATCGAGATTGACGCTGAGAGTGCTCCCACCGTGCCAGGCCCCGCCGTCCGGCAAATGCTGACGCCAGAATTCTTTCGCGCGATGCAAAGCGTCAGCTCCGGTCCAGTAACGGAAATTCGCCGTGCCCGGAGAATAGACTGCGGGCGCAGGCTGCGAGCCCTCGATTTGCAAGGGAAGGGGTGTTAGCGTCAGCGTGGCTCCGGGGCGTTTCTCGGCTTTCAGACCGGACTCTGGATCATCTTGCCAGGCTAGAATGGGAGCGAGTGAACGCGATTTCTTGGCGGCTGGTGCTGCTGGCGCGGACTTCACCTTCACTTTGGGTGCTGGCTTGGACTTGGGCGCTGCTTTCGCTTTCGGAGCAGGTTTGGCCTTGGCGGGGGATTTCTTGGCAGGTGCTTTTTTCGGCGAGGGGCGCTTGGATTTCTTCATAGTATGGAAAAATTGAGCAGTCTTTCAAAGCACCGCCAGGGGTTGCGGAGTTCTGGATATTAGCCACCCTAATAAAGATGCGACCCTCTTGACAAGTTTTTTGCGTGTCTATTCGCTGTTTTTCTTAAAAAAACGGCCAGATTGAGCCTTTCGAGCCTTGACCTGCCCTCTCCCGGACGATATTCCGCCCTGCCATGATCCTGACCGCCCCGGCTAAAATTAACCTCCACCTCCGCATTTTGAGACGGCGGGACGATGGTTTTCACGATCTGGAGACGCGACTATGTCCCATTTCGGTGGCTGACGAGGTGCGCTTGGAACCTCGGTTGGACGGAAAAGTCAAACTAACCTGCTCAGATTCCACAGTGCCGACAGATGAGTCGAATCTGGCACTGCGGGCCTTGCGCGCCTTTGAAGAAAAGACAGGAATCCGGCGGGGTTGGAACCTTGATTTGCAAAAAAACATCCCCCACGGTGCGGGACTGGGCGGCGGAAGCAGTGATGCCGCCGCGGTGCTCCGGGGATTGAATGAAGCGTGCGACCATTTTCTCCCGGCCCATGCACTTGATGAACTGGCGGCGGGACTGGGATCCGATGTGCCATTTTTTCTACAAGAAAGGACCTGTGACGCCAGCGGCCGGGGCGAGGCCGTGCAGCCCGTAACTGCGCGGCGTGCTTTACGCTCCGCAACTCTGCGCATGGGGCACGATGGTGAACGATCTAGAGCGGCCCGTCTTTGAAAAATGGGCCATGCTGGCCGCGCTGAAAATGTGGCTGCTGGATCAGCCCGAGACCCGAGCCGCGCTGATGTCAGGGTCCGGCTCCACCATGTTCGCCGTCACTCAGAGTGGAGCGGCAGCGGCAGCCCTGGCGGAACGCGCTCAAGTTTGGTGTGGTGCCAGCACTTGGATTCGCATTGCCCAGACTCTGTAAATTATCCAGCCTTGGTCGCCATATAGAGTGAAGCGATACCAAAGCTCAGCGGCTCTGTTTGCGCCGTGGCAAATCCATTGGCCCTGATCAAAGTGCACATCGACTCACCCGCCGGAAATTTCTCGATGGACGAGCAAAGATAACGATAGGCAGCGCTCTCGCCGGTAAGCATCCCGGCGATCCATGGCATGATCCGGCGCAGATAAAACAAGTGCCCCCAACGCAAGAGCGGCTGCGTGGGCAGGGAAAAATCCAACACGAACAACGACCCGCCGGGCCGAAGCACTCGCGCCATTTCGCGCAGAGCCTCCGGCCAGGAAGCCATGTTCCGCAGGCCGAAGGCCACGGTGACCACGTCAACCGCGCCGTCCACCACCGGTAGATTCATGGCGTCGGCCACCATGAGATTTTTCAAGCCGAGTCCGCGCGCCTGTTGCAACATGGGCGGGGAAAAATCGGCACCGAGCACTAGGGCATCCGGACATTTGCGCTGCACCGCTGCCGCGAGATCGCCGCTGCCCGTGGCTAGATCCAGCACCCGGCGGGGCTTCAACTCCGCCACTTTCCGCGCGGTCTTGTTTCTCCACAACACATCGATCCCAAGGCTGAGCACATGGTTGGTCAGCACATAGCGGGGAGCAATTTTCCCGAACGCACCGCGCACGAAGTCCGCATCCTGCCCTAATTTCACATCACTCGGCTCCATGTTCGCACGCTGGGAATGGTGCTCACGAGAGGACTCGAACCTCCACAGGTCTCCCCATAGGATCCTGAATCCTACGCGTCTACCAATTCCGCCACGTGAGCATTTTCTTGCAGCAGGGTTCGCAACATGCGCTGCTGCCGGAATTTCTCAAACGGTATTTCAATCTCCGACGCGACCGGAGGCCGGAGTTTGCAGCTTGAAGAGATAATTAACCGCAGACTCGGGTGGCAGCCTGGTGCCCTTGGGCAGGGCGCTGCGAGGATTGGTGAAAAAATAAAGTTTACCGTCCGGGCCAAAACACAAGCCGTCCGGCCACAAGAACCGGGGATCAGCAGCCAGCACGCGATACTGACGGGTGCTGGCAGCGATAAGTCCGATGGCCTTGCCTGGAAGATCAGAAACATAAATATTATTCTTCGAGTCCAGGCTGATGCTGGAACACAGTGGTTTCGCGGAATACTCCTCGACAAGACCGGCCAGCTTGTCCGACGAAAGCGCCGTGTTGCGCAGGTGCTCGGTCTTGACGCGGTAAAGTTTTAGAGACCTCATCGGACCAAAATAAAGCCATTCGCCGCGACGGTCCAGCGCAACCGGACGGACGCCGCCATCGGGATCAGCCAGGGTGCCGTCCAGCCGCCGGGTCTGAATTTTCTTGCCATCAATCAACAGATCCAGGCCGTTCACGGGCACGACTGAAGGATGTCCTTGCAGCACGCGCCGCCCCAGACCAGTCGCCAGGTCGATGATGACCAGCGCCGCATCGACGCCGCTGGCAGAGTCTGCCACCACCAGAATCTGGTGTTCAACGTCGACGGCGATGTCATTGAGATTGGAGCCGGGCAGCAAGGCCGGTTGCGACAGGTTCAACACGCGTTGGAGGCGTTTGTGCTCCGCATCCCAGGCAATGATTTTCGGCGGCACTTCAGTGCGCCGGCCGCAGTCGAGCATCCAGACGACGCCATTTTTGTCCAAGGCCATGCCACGAACGGCATCCAGCGTGAGCGGTTCGTCCGGCGCTGCCTGGCTCACCCTGGTGTTGGGAAAGGGCGTCGATTCACCAGACTTCGAGAGTGAGATAACGCGGTTCTGCGGTTTTTCTTCGTAGCTGACGCTAATGAGAAATGCGCCATTGGACGCCATGGTCATTCCGGACGGTGCCAGCGGGAGTTGAAATACCACCTCCGCTTGAGGCTCCAAATCGCGAGATCGGACTGGCATCAGGCTGAAGCCCAGCAACAGCACAACCACCAGATACCGGCCGTGATAACTCTGCGATGGCCGATGACCAGGCATGCAACGATTACCAGTTCTTAATCCACACTGCGGTGGCCTTCTCATCCTTCTTCGTGGCAAGGGAGCGGTCAGAAGATTCTTTCTGGGCACAGGACCAGACGTCGTAGGTAGTGTTCACGGCATCCGCCGCCCCGCCCTTTTCATACTGAAAGGGACGACCAAACCCATCGATGAGCATGTAGCCCGCATCAGTTTTTAACACCATGGTCTTGGGGAGATCGCCCTTGATGGAATTGCTGATTTCATCGGAATCAACCTTGCCGTCCGAAGCGGTGGCGGATGCTCCGGAAGCGAGCTTTAACTCGTTGTTTCCATCACCGGTGATGGCCTGATAGAGCATCAAGGCCCCGCCAATGCGCCAGGATGCACCGCTGCCGCTGCCCATTTTTGCGGGGTTGGCCGCTTCGGGATACTCGCCGAATTTCTCCTTATATTGCTCAAGGGCGCCCGCGATGGCGGTGAGCATCGTGGTCGTGCGGTTCCGCGCCGAGATTTGCTGAGCCATATTGAAGGCCCCCATGGTCAGCGCGGCCAGGATGGCGATGATGGCGATGACAACCAGGAGTTCAATCAACGTGAAACCGCGCGGCTGCGGTTTCCACTTTTGCGGAAGGTGGTGCGATTTCATGTGATTGGGAATTGAGGGCCAGGAATTACTTCTCGTTGAGACCTTCGATGATCTTGATCAGCGGCATGAACAACGCGAGCACAATGACACCCACGACGACCGCGAGAACGACAATCATGAGCGGCTCCAGCATCGAAGTCAGCGTGGTGACAGAGTTGTCCACTTCATCTTCATAGACATCAGCGACCTTGAGCAACATCTCGGCAAGCTGGCCGGTTTCCTCGCCGACATCCACCATGCTGATGACCATGGGCGGGAAGACTTTGCTGGAGTCCAGCGGAGTGACCATGCTCTCCCCCTCCTTGACGGCGTCATGCACTTTGTCGATGGCATTGGAGATGATCACATTGCCGGCAGTTTCCCGGGTGATGTTGAGCGCCTGCAGAATTGGAACCCCACTGGTCACCAGCGTGCCCAGGGTGCGCGCGAAACGGGAGATGGCGCTCTTGCGCTGCACATCGCCGAAGAGCGGCAGCTTCAGTTTCGTGGAATCGATCATGCGCCGGCCACCGACGGTGGCCTTAATCATCTGCCAAAGGACAATGATCACCGCAACCACGACAAAAATGCTGATCAGGTTGCCCTGAACCCAGCGGCTGAAGCCGATGACAAATTTGGTAAGATCCGGCAGTGCATCCCGGGTGCCGAGCATGTCCTCAAAGATCTTCTCGAACTTGGGCACGATCACGGTCATGAGGAAGATCATGATGCCGACGGCGATGGTCATGACGATCATCGGATAGGCCATCGCGGCGACAATCTTGTTCTTCAGCTTCTGGGCCTTTTCCTGGTATTCGGCCAGACGATTGAGCACGAGTTCGAGCACCCCACCCAGCTCGCCGGCTTTTACCATGTTGACGTAGAGTTTGTTAAAAATTTTCGGAAACTGCTGCAGGCTTTCAGAAAACGTGCTGCCAGTCTGCACGGACTCGGCCAGCGTGATGATGGTTTTCTTCATCACTGGATCGGATTCTTGGCGACCGAGCACCGTAAGTCCACGCAACAATGGCAAACCAGAATCAATCAGCGTGGCCAGCTGGCGGGTGAAAATCATCAGGACCTTGCTCTTCACCTTGACCGAGCCGGAAGCACGACCACTGCTCTTGGTCTTGCCTTTCCCCGAGGTGTTTTTCGCCACCCGCTTGATCTTGGAGGTGTCGCCTCTCCCCTCTTCCACCACCTGCGTGGGATAGAGTTGATTGCGGCGCAATTGCGCGATGGCATCGGCTTCACCGGTCGCATCCACGACGCCGGCAGTTTCCTGACCATTTTGATCCAGAGCGGTATAATGAAATTTGGGCATGGCGCTAAGTCGTGATGTATATCGGAACTTGTTTAACTCGGATCAAGCTTACCGTTTTTGCCGGAAGCTTGTCCACAGAGAAAATGCGTGGTTTTTTGGCTGGAAATATTTTCAGGGGTTAGGTGTATTTCAGGACTTCTTCGATGGTCGTGTCCCCTTCGTAAATATTGCGCAGCCCGTCTTCTCTCAGCGTGATCATGCCCAGCTCGATCGCCTTCTGCCGGACAACCAGCGTGGGTGCTTTCTGTGTAATATGCTCCCGGATGGGGTCGGTGATGTCAAGCAGTTCATAAATGCCCCGCCGTCCTTTATATCCGGAGTTCGCGCAACTGGCACAGCCACTGCCCGTGTAAAATTTCTTTTTCCCGATGTCGCTGGGCATCAGCCCCAGCTGGCTCAGCACCACCGGACTTGGATCATAGGGCGTGCGGCACTCCTTGCAGATGGTGCGCAACAATCGCTGGGCGAGCACACCTTCCAAGGTAGCGGCCACTAAAAAGGGCTCGACACCCATGTCGATCAAACGAGTGACCGCACCTGCGGAATCATTGGTGTGCAGCGTGCTCAAAACCAGATGCCCCGTCAGCGAGGCTTGAATCGCGATCTGCGCCGTCTCTTTATCGCGCATTTCTCCCACCATGATGCGATCAGGATCCTGCCGCAGGAAAGCCCGCAACGCACGGGCGAAGGTAAGTCCGACGGCTTCGTTCACGGGCACCTGCATGATGCCGTCGATCTCATATTCCACTGGATCCTCGGCCGTGAGCAGCTTGGCATCGATCGTATTAATCTCCTTCAGCGCCGCATAGAGCGTCGTCGTCTTGCCCGCTCCGGTGGGGCCGGTCACAATGAAAATGCCGTTCGGCTTGTGAATCGTGTCCTGAATGTAATCAAAAAGATATTTCGGCAGCCCAAGCCCGTTGAGCGAGAGATTGATCGAAGATCGGTCGAGCACGCGCAGCACCACGCTTTCGCCGTATTGCGTCGGCAAGGAAGATACGCGCATGTCCACCGGGCGATTGTCCACCACGGTCATGATGCGACCGTCTTGCGGGAGGCGGCGTTCTGCGATGTTCATGTTCGCCATCACTTTCACGCGGGAGATGACGGAGTTGGAAAGATGCACCGGCGGCGGCGCCATTTCATAAAGCGAACCATCCACCCGGTATCGGATTTTGAACTCGTGCTCAAAAGGCTCAAAATGAATGTCACTAGCCTTCTCCTTGATGGCCTGTCGCAAAACGATGTCCACAAACCGCACGATCGGCGCGCTGTTGGCCTCGGCTTCCAGCCCTTTCGCATCACCGACCCCTGATGAACCGGACACACCCAGCTGAGTAAGAATGTCTTCGATGCTCTCGATGCCAGTGCCGTAATGCTGATCAAGCAGTGCCTGCACCTGTTCCTCGCGGGCCACCACTGGAATGATGTTCATGCCCAGACCAAATCGCAAATCTTCCACCGCTTGTGGATTGAGCGGATCCATCAACGCCACATGCAACCCTTCCGGGGTAATCTGCACCGGAAAAGCACCATACAAACGCGCCATGCCCGCCGGCACTTGCAGCAGCAATCCCGGAGCTGGTTCGAATACAGAGAGATCAAAATACTCCGCGCCGATCTCGTCCGCCACCGCACCCCAAAATTCGTCCTGCCCCCGGAACAGGCCATACTCCACCACGATCTCCTGGATGCTTTTGCCCGCCGTCTGCGCGTCGTGCATGATGTCTTCCGCCTGGCTGTTGTTCACCAGGTTGCGGTTCTTGAGCATGTCCACGACGGTCTGTGCTTGCATGAGAGTTTAGAAAAATGGTTGAATCAATTATTCCGGGTCAGTTCACATCGGACATGGTCGCTTCGATGACCTCATCCGCAGTGGTCATGCCTGAAAGCACCTTGCGAATCCCATCCTCCCGCATGGTGCGCATT
>JAIOQF010000212.1 GCA_021413535.1 Verrucomicrobiota bacterium | reverse complement strand
CGCCGAAGTGCCAGGCGCCGTCAGCGAAGAGGCCCATCTTGCCGGTAAGATGAACGTCAACGCCAGCACCAACCTGCCAGGTCCACTCGGTTTCGGAATTCGTGAAGAATCCGCCGCCAGCCATGACGTAAGGAGCCCAGCAGCTGTTCTTCATAGGAAGACGAGCAACCAAGTTCAGGTCAAACTGCCAGTGGGTCTTGTCAGTGGCGTAAGCGCTGGAGCTGCCTTCAAGGCCGAAGTTTTCGGTGAAGAAGTATTCTGCCAGAACGCCGCCGCCGAGGGAGTCGTCATTGCCGCTCGACTGGAGGTAGGCACCACCAAAGGCACCTACTTTAAGGCCCGGAGCGAACCAGTCACAGCTAGGAGCTGGAGGAGTGACAACTTTGCCGCCCTTGCCGGAGTAGGAAGGGGCGCCTGCGAAAGCGCTGGAAGCCAGCGCGATGGTCATAAGGAGTGATGCGATTTTTTTCATGAGTATTTGGGTTGGTTGAAGTCCCAGACTAACCCAAAGAAAAACTCTGGCAAGTCAAAATCTAACTTTTTTCAGTTTTTTTTGAACAATTATCATCACAGGGATACGAAGCGCGGCTGTATACCCCCAAATAAATGGGGGATCATCGCCCATTTATTCATTGAGCTGCACCCGGATTTCACCGGAGCTGAACTCAACCGATTTGATGCCAGCTACGAAGGCTTTCGCTGTCGGATCGAGCTCCGCATCCGCCAGCAGATCTTGTCCCTTGATTCCGCCGAGCCAGGCATTCGGTGGTGATATGCCGCCCACGGCAACATTCGAGATCTGGAGCGCCAGATGATGTTTCGCATCGAGCTGGGCATTCAGCGCGATCTTGAAGCGCACCGTCTTTCCACCGATGAACGGCACTTCACCATCGACCGGCAGCAAGGCGCTGACAGTGATGCCGCTGCTGCCGATGCTGACCTTGAGATGTTCTCCCAGTCCCTGTTCCTGGAGCCAGCCGTTGATCTCACGCTCGCTAAGCACGATGCTCTTCGCCGGATCAGCAGCCGCAGCTGGAACCTGCAATTTTTTCTCCAATGCCTGCTGTTCCACCGGCGATAGCTGCACGGGCTTGAAGGGCGCGGCCTGGAAATTGTGATGATACCAATAGGCGGCGGAAGCGGCGGCGATGCCCGTAATGCCGAAGATCACACAGGCAGCAATGAGGAGTTTTCTTTTCATAAGGCTATCGAATGGTGGTGCATTCGACAGCGATCGTGACCGCGCGTTGAAAACTCGCGATCCACCCCGAACTCTGCCCAGTCCATCAAAACGCGGTCACAGAGCCCTGCGTCTTCACATTCTGTGACGGTGCATAACTATAACCCGTGAGTGTGATGCCGGTGACCGTGAAGGTGAAAGTCCCTCTGCCGAAATAGTAATTAGACCATAGCGTGATGACACCCGTCGAGTCCGTCTTGCCCGAAGCGCTGTTAAGCGTCAATCCTGACCATTTGCCTGTAACCGTGGCCCCGGGAACAATCACGCCGGCTTGATTCCTGACGATGACTCTGGCCCCAGCGTAGTAGCCATACCATCGGGAGCGGTAAAGACTCATCTTGATTTCGGCCACATGCAGCGACTTCGCCGTAACGGGCGGTGTCACCGTCAACGTGACGCTCGTCGAAGCTGAAAGCCCCGTATTGTCATAAACGACCAGCGACGCTGTGTAAGTGCCTGCCGCCGTATAAACATGAGCCGGATTCGGCAAGGTGGAGGTGGTGCCATCGCCGAAATCCCAGTCGTATTTTACTATGCTGCCATCAGGGTCAGCACTGCCAGCGCTGGAAAAATACACCGTCGCTGGTGCCACGCCGCTCAGCGGTGTGGAACTCGTGGCCACGGCAACAGGCGGAGTGCCGGTCGATGACACCACAGTGCCCTTCAGCGAATATTGCCCGATGCTGCCGTAGTCGTTGAAGCCTGTGCTCGTCGTGCCGAAACCCACGCCATCCACGGCAATATAATATGTGCCCTGCTTCACCGTCGTCGTCAGGGTCGCCCCGAGATTCGCACCCGGATTCACAGAGGTCACCAAATTTCCCGATCCGTCATACAGCGAAAGCTGCGCGTTAAGATTCGGCGATGGTGTCGCACCCGTGACGGTAAAAGTAATGCTGCCCGCCCCCGTGGTGAAACCGAACAAGTCCGCATCGGTGCGCTGCTCGATGATGCCGCTGGCGTTGAAAGATGTTCCAGTGAGCATCGTCGCATGCAAGATGTCATTGCCATTCTGATCGGCGCGGAACGGTGCCATTTTCGCGATGATCGCCAAATCATCCTCCTTGTTGTTCGCCAGTGGATACTCACCCTTGCTCCACTGCACGATCGCGCGGTCATAGCTCCCGCCCATGATTGGCGCCCAGTTGCCGTGACCATCGTAATATTCCGTGCCGTTAGTCTGCCCGTCGTGATCCAGCCCGAATCCATGACCAACTTCATGCGCGATGGCCTCGCTAATATATTTTGCATTGCTACTGCCCAAGTCTTTCGGAAAAACAAATGCCGGCGTGTCGATGTCCCAGCCGAATGATGTCATATAAGTCACTCCGCCCGCGCCGCCACCATACCAGTCATCACTGCTGCCGCCAATGCAGACGCGAATGCCATAGAACTGATCGGTGCTGCTGGTCTTGCGGATCGCTTCCAGTCCGGGATCTTGCGTCGTCACGTCCACTTCAAAGGGCGCATAATCTTCCGCCACCCGCTGCCAGATCTCCTGGATATTGGCCAGCTCCGTGTTGCCGAAGACTGCGGCATTACCATCCGTGTCATAGGGCGGAGTGACGATGCTGGCCACATTGTTGTCGCTGTTCCAATAGGTTCCCTTTGTCGTGTTGCCATCAAAGTCGAGATAAATCACCCGCTGTGCACCGGGGCGGCTGTGAAGGAGAAAAGTCTGGCTCAGTGGAAACGGAGCGGCAGCGGCGTTGGCTGTCGGCGCGCTCGCCGTCAGCGCCCCCGCTGGAGCCACCAGCCCTTGGCAGACATAATGCAGATGACCCGAGCGACCCACGTGCAGCGATGGCGACTTTTCACAGAGACTGCGCAGGTCAGCTTCACTGCGCTTGTAAAAACGCGCCACCTCAGAAAGCCGGCTGCCCAGCGCTCCCGCGATTTCCTTGCCATGAACTCGGTGCGATATTTTGACATCAGGAAAAACCTGCCCCGCGTCGTTCACCAACTGAGCCGGCAAAACTGGCACCAAATACAACAGCCCCGTCAGGGAGAGAAGAAGCGGGAGAGCGTGGCTACAGTTTGTCTTCATCGTTGTAATTCATTACAATTAATATAAATATTATACTCAATCTGCCCAGCGTTAGTCAATGTGAACTCGTTCATTTTAAGACAATTATATCTTGAGAATCACCGCCGAAGCTCTTCGCATTCGCGCGAACGACTGCCGCAAATTTTCCTATCTTCCTTGCTCCCGTTCCCGAATGTGCGAGACGCTGGCGAGACCAGAATCACCCGGTGCCACGCGGATTCCTGACCTTCAATTCAACCACATATTTCCATCGTCTTTATGTTATCCGATTACCGGGCAGAAATCACCGCGATCTACTCCGAACTCGAGCGCCGACCGCTGGAACGCACCTGCATCTCGCGCACGGAATGCTGTCAGTTTCATCTCACCGGCAAGACGCCCATGCTCACCAAAGGCGAGGCGGCATTCGCCGCGACAGGCGTTCGAGCTAGCGGAAGAAAAAAACTTCCGCCACGCGATGATGGAGCCTGTCCCATGCTCGGCCGGAATGGTCGCTGCACGATTTATGCGCATCGCCCCTTCGGCTGCCGCACCCACTTCTGTGCCGCCGCCGGCGGCCCCTATCCGCGCAAGCACGTCGCCGATCTCATCCAACGGCTCGAAGCCCTCGACGAACAACTCGGCGGCGACGGCCCGCGCCCCATCCAGTCCGCCGTCGCCAGCGCGCTGGAAGAAATATAAGCCGCTGCGTCTCTGCAGAAAATCGTGCTGCACTTTCATTCGTCATTCATCATTCATCATTCATAATTTTGCCCATGCCTCGCATCCCGGAAGAAATCCTCCAGCAGATCCTCGCGGCCACGGACATCGTGGACCTCGTCGGGCGCAGCGTGAAGCTGAAGCGGAGCGGCTCCGGCTACTCGGGTCTCTGCCCCTTTCATCAGGAGAAGACCCCGTCGTTTTCCGTCAGCCCCTCGCGGAATTCCTATCACTGCTTCGGCTGCGGCGCGGGCGGGAACGCTTTCCGCTTCGTGATGGAGCATGAGAACCTCTCGTTCATGGAGGCCGTGAAACGCCTCGGCGACGCCGCCGGCATTCGCATTGAGGAGACCGTCTGGGATGAAAACGCTGAACAGGCAGCCAAGGAACGCGCCGCCTTGATACGAGTCCATGCTGACATCTCAGCGTGGTATCACACGCTCTTGATGAAACACAACGCCGCAGAACCGGCGCGCGCCTACTTGAAATCACGCGGCATCAACTCCGCCATCGCCGCCAACTGGCAGATGGGCTATGCGCCTCCGCACGGCGACCCCCTCCGCGAATGGGCCTTGGAAAAAAAATACTCTGAGAAAATCCTCATCGCCGCCGGCATTCTCGCGCAAGGAGGCGAAGATTCGGCGCGCGCTGGCGAAACCTATCCGCGCTTCCGGCATCGTTTGATGTTCCCGATCCGCAATGACTACGGCGAGGTCATCGCCTTCAGCGGACGCCTGCTCGATTCCGAGGCCAAGGCCGCAAAATATCTCAACTCGCCAGAAACGCCCATCTTCAGTAAGAGCAAAGTCTTCTTCGGTCTCGACAAATCGAAGCGCGCCATCAGCAAAGCCCACCTCGCCATCGTCTGCGAAGGACAGCTCGATCTCATCACCGCGTTCGAACACGGATTCGAAAATATCGTTGCCCCGCTCGGCACCGCGTTCACGGAGTTCCATGCGCGCAAATTGAAACAGCTCGCAGATGAGATCGTCCTCTGCTTCGACTCCGACGCTGCAGGCTTCAAGGCAGCCGAACGCGCCTTCACCATTCTCGCGCCCACCGGGCTCGTTGTGAAAATCGCGCCGTTGCCGCAGGGCGAAGATCCTGATTCACTCATTCGGGGAAAAGGCGCGGACGCATTCAAACATCAACTCGATGCCGCGCGTGATTTCTTCGATCACCTGCTCGACCACGCTTCCACGACCCGCGACCTCAACGAAACTCGCGAGAAAACCCGCTTCGCCGCAGACACCGCGGCCATGATCCGTCTGCTTGATAATCCCATCGCGCGCGACGCTGCCATCCAAAAAGTCGCAATGCGGCTCGGAATTCCCGAAGCCGATTACCGCCGTCAAGTCTCACGCATCGCTAAAACGATGCCCGGAAAAACGGATGGTGCGCAGAATGCACCACCGCAACCCCTGCCCCCTCAAGATAAAACCGCCGCAATGCTCGTGCGTCTCGC
The DNA here is from genome assembly GCA_021413535.1 of Verrucomicrobiota bacterium. GTDB lineage: Bacteria > Verrucomicrobiota > Verrucomicrobiia > Verrucomicrobiales > Verrucomicrobiaceae > VFKE01. The sequence continues at coordinate 4,320 of JAIOQF010000212.1, read as the reverse complement.
GCTGGCTGACGCGGAAATTCTCCACTGGCTGCGCCACTCGGGTCGCGAGAACATTCTCCACGACATCAGCGGCGCGGAATTGCTCGCACTCGTCTGGAAGTCATCCACTTCGTTCGTGGACAGCAATTCGCTCGCTGCATTTCTCAGCACCTTGCCGCGCGATGAAGAACACGCTTTTTCCCAGCTGCTCTCGCAGCCCATGCCCGTCGGCGGGATGGCTGCAGCACAACACGCGCTCGAAGCCTTGGAAGCGAAACGACTGGACAACCTGCTGCAACGCGCGCAAACACAACTCAAAGAACCGAACCTCTCGGCAACACAAATCGCGCAATTGCAGCAGCGCGTGATCACACTTCGCAAAGAATACCTTGACCGCATCGCCCAGTTTAAAGATATTCCCCACCCCTCGGCCACATGAGCGCCCCTGAAAAAAATCGGGATTCCCGTGCCCCCAAAGCTCCGTCGCCAGCCAGCGCCGTGAATGGAATCACGCCCTCACGCCGGCGTGGTCGGCCTCAAAAAAATCCGCTTCCCGCCAGTCCCCCGCCCCTGCCGCCCGATGGCAAACGCCGGCGCGGACGGCCACCGAAAAATTCGCGCCCTCCCGAAATGGCGCCGACAAATCACTCCGACATCAATGCCGCCGAGGTTCAGGAAAAATTGCGCTTCCTCATACGGCTGGCCAAGGAGCAGGATCATCTCACCTACGACGACCTCAACGAAACACTGCCGAACGGTTTCGTCACCACCGATCTGCTCGACGAGATCATCACGCGCCTGCGCAATCTTGAGATCGAGATTGTCGATCCCTCCGCCGTGGATCGCGTAAAAGCAAAACGTGCGCCGCAGCCAGACGAAGATGATCACGCCATCGAAGAACGCGAGGAAGCAGGACAGATCGACGTGCTGGACGATCCCGTCCGGATGTATTTGAAGCAGATGGGCCAGGTTCCGCTGCTTTCGCGTGATCAGGAAATCGCCATCTCCAAGCGCATCGAAAAAGCAGAGCTCAACCTCTGGCTCTGCCTGCAACACATCGGCTTCATCGCCGCCGAATATCTTCATCTAGGCGAGGCGCTCATGGGCGGCGCGGAACGTTTCGACAAACTGGTAACCGACCGCAAGATCGATGACCGCGAAGTTTACTTCAAAAAACTCCAGCAGACCTGCACCCAGGTGCGCGAGAGTCTGGCCACAGCAGCGGAGCAATATCGTTGCCTGATGGAATCATCAGCGCGTCAGCGCACCGCTCACCGTGAGAAATTCGAGCAGGCCAAGGCCGCTTTGTTCAAGCTCTGCGCGAAATTTTATTTCAAACACAAAACCAATGAGGACCTCATCACGGTGCTCAACAACCGCATTGCCGACCTCGAGCAAATCGAAGGCGAGCAGGAGCGCACCCCGGACAATCCGGACGTGCAGAAAGCCCTCGAAGAGTTCCAGCTCAACGCCTGGATGACTCCGACGGAATATCGCGCCGCCGTGGCCGAGTCCCGATTGTGGAGCGACCATTCCACCAAGGCCAAAACAGAAATGGTCGAGGCCAACCTCCGGCTCGTCATCTCCATCGCCAAGAAATACGCCAACCGCGGACTCTCTTTCCTCGATCTGATTCAGGAAGGAAATATGGGCCTGATGCGCGCCGTGGAAAAATTCGAATACAAACGCGGCTACAAATTCAGCACCTACGCCACTTGGTGGATTCGTCAGGCCATCACCCGCAGCATCGCCGATCAGGCGCGCACTATTCGCATCCCGGTGCACATGATCGACACCATCAACAAGCTGCTTCGTGTGCAAAAGCAGCTCGTGCAAGAAATGGGCCGCGATCCCACGCCGGAGGAAATCGCCGATGAAATTCATCTGCCCGTCGAACGCGTCAATGCCGTGCTCCGCATGAGTCAGCAGCCCGTTTCCCTCCAGACCAAGGTGGGCGACAGTGATGGCGATACTGAATTTGGCGACTTCATCGAAGACATCGCCTCGGTCAGTCCGATGGAAATGACCGCCCGCAACCTCCTGCGCGACAAGCTCAAAAATGTGCTCGAAAGCCTGAATGATCGTGAACGCGCCGTGCTGGAGCAGCGCTTCGGCCTGGTCGATGGCGCCGGACGCACACTCGAAGAAGTTGGCCGCCAGTTCCGCGTCACGCGCGAGCGCATCCGTCAGATCGAAGCCAAAGCCCTGCGCAAACTGCGCCACCCCACTCGCATCAAACAGCTCGGCGGATTCTTCAATCAGGAGTAATCGCTGACAGTCCCAGCCGTCATTCAGAAATCACCGCGCGCGCGAAGGACTGAATTTGCATCGAAGCCAGCAGACCAAGCAGAACGGCCTTGGCGATTTCAACGCCGATGTAGACCGGATGATGCCAGGTCGATGGTGGAGTATTGCCGTGAAGATATTCAATCGCACGCGTATCCAGCGTTGGAAACAGCCCCCAAGTCTGGAACGCGAGGATGGCTGTGATCGCCGCCAGCAGAATGAGGCTGCCTCGTGCTCGGACGATTTTGAGCCGGAGAACAATGAGCCAGGAAATGATGCAGCAGACCCATTCGACCCGGTTAAGCGCATGGAAGACCAGACGCCCGATGCTCAATGCGTCCTTCAATTCCACGCCCGCCTTGAACTTGATCGGCGCCTCCAGAAAACTGATGGCAGAGACAAATCCAAGCCAGAGCAGCGTGATGACAAATGAGTAAAGTGCCAGACGGCGCATCGGGGAAAGGGGCTCTAAAAATTACTTCTCTGTCCAGTCATGCACCACCAGCTTCGCCGCGAGCGGAGCGAGGATTTCTTTAACGGCCTTCACATGAATGGGATTTTTTTCGTAGGCGTTCAAAGCTTCCTTGCTTTCAAACCGCATGACGAGGCCCACATCAAAGCTGCTGTCCACCACCGGACGCGTGCTCGGCAAAGGTTCTCCGATGCTCAATGAGATGATGCCAGGAATCTGATCGCGGAATCCTTTCGCGGTCTCGATCACTTTGGCGCGCTCGGCCGCGTCGCCCTTGTGCTTCAACCAGACGAGGACGACATGGGTGACATCACCGGGCTTGGCGGCGGGTTGCAGACCCATCTGCGCACAAGACACGAGCAGGGCGGCGCTGAGAGCGAGTGATGCGGCAAGTAATTGTTTGGCAAGTTTCATGGTGCGCCTAGCATGATGAAACATGAAGTCGCTGTCCAGATGGATTTTGCTCCTCGCGCTTGCACCCGGTGTTCCCGCCGCGGAACCATTTGCTGATCCCGCGCCGCCGAAGTTTAAGGAACTCGCGGATCAGGCTGCGCCCGTGCCGCAGCCCTTCGACCGGTTGACTCATCACACGAACCCGCAGCCGTTGAACAACGCGGCCCGCACCTCGGACTGGCCCCGCTTCCTTGGCCCGGATGACGATGCTTCCTCGCCGGAAACTCACCTCTTGCATGAGTTTCCGAAGACTGGACCGACGCTGCTCTGGGAAGTGAAGAAAGGCGAAGGTTACACATCTCCTGCAATCGCCGGAGGATTTGCCGTCATCTTCCACGCAATCGATGGCAAAGAAGTCATCGAAGCGCTCGATGCAGAATCAGGCAGGCGCTTTTGGATACACAAATATCCGATCCTCTACAAAGACCGCTATGGTTTTGCCAACGGTCCGCGTGGCAGTCCGGTGATCACCGATGGTCGCGTCATCACGGTGTGCGTGACTTGCATGATGACCTGTCTCGATCTCAAAACGGGGCGGCTGGTTTGGCAGCGTGATTTGGAGAAGGAGTTTAATGTGCCGCAGGATTTTTTTGGCCACGGCGGTTCACCGTTGACGCTCGATGGAAAAGTCATCGTAAACGTCGGCGGGAAGGATCTGCCCGTGCCCGACGACGACACTCATGCCCGTATGACGGCCCTGGCGCAGCCGGGTCTGTGCGTGGGGGCTTTCGATTTGAAGACTGGTAAATTAGCCTGGAGCGTGAAAGACGAATGGGGCGCGAGTTATGCGTCACCGGTGCGGACTATGATGCATGGACGTGAAGTGGCGGCGATCTACGCCGGTGGCGAGGGCAAACCGGCGACGGGCGGCCTGCTTCTGCTGGACCCGAAAAACGGCACGGTTCTTTCCCGCTATCCGTGGCGGGCTGATGAATACATCCAGGCCATCGGCACTTCGCCCGTGGTCATTCCTGGAAAGAACCGGGCGTTCATCAGCACCGCTTATCCCAAGGGACGTCCGCTCGGCGGCGTGATGCTCGAGTTCAATGATAAATTTAGGGGCTGAAGTAGCTAAGGGCAGCGAAATGTCCTATGCTCTATTCAATGCTTCAACGCAAAAGCCGGTTGTC
>JAIOQF010000096.1 GCA_021413535.1 Verrucomicrobiota bacterium | reverse complement strand
TGCCGGACAAGCTTCTCGTAGTGCAGGAGGTGCGAATGCTCCTTTCGCACCCGCCATGCATCCAGCAATGACGCAAGGCGTGCCGCCACATCATCGACAACTCCCGCAAAGGTGTTGATATCGTCGAAGAATGCCCGTCGTGAGCACGCCACATCACGGTAATCGCGCACCAGGAAAACATCCTTCAGCCTCGGATACAATTCTGCGAACAATTCCGCGCTGCCCGGCAGAACGGGCACCTTCTCCGCAAAGAACCGTGCGTCAGCCTTGCTTCCGGCTTCGGCGAGATCGGAATAAAATGCGTCCACGGTCTCAAGTCCCCACTTTGCCAGGCGTTCCACATACTCCCGGCGCATCCACGCGTGCGAGCGCGCGTCCTCCTGCCGGCAATAAAGCGGAATGCTGGCGGCGTGGTGACGATCATCACGGAAGCGAAGCACGTCCGCCCGTGTCGGTGGATTGCTGGGCTGGGCCAGTGTCTCCACAGTGCGCAAGGTGTGCAGTGCGAGCGGGCTCTCTAACGGATAGCGCAAATGCATCACGATTTCCGGGTGCGACCCCAGCAGATGCATCAGCCAGGTGCTTCCCGAGCGTCCGATATAGAAGGGGGTCACCGGCTGCAGTCTCGGCGAAACATCGGGTCGCAACAGCCTGCGTCGCCCAGTAATGATTCCCAGAGGAAACCGCCGTCCGTCCTCCAGGACTGCATCAGCTCTGAGTTCGAACTGCTCTGGCAATCCGATCACGCTGACGCACGCCACGAAGCCGCAGCGGGCCGCATTCTCCAGCATCCGCGACTGAATTCCTTCCTGGCCGCGAAGATGCTCGACCACATCCGGCCGTGCCAGATTTACCTCTGCCACCCGAAGCAACCGGGATGCATGATGAATCTCGGCGTGCTTCACTGCGCTCTCAAAGCCGGTCAGCCATCCACCCAGGTCGAACGAGTAAGCATCCGCATGTCCCGCTTGGGGAATATCAATATGCCCTAAAACATGCCCAGGGTGGCACACGGCACCCACAGGCGTTCTTTCGATCAAGACGGAATTCATGGGGCAGCAGTCATGAATCTCGTCATCAAGTCAACTCCAACACTGCTTCTGGCAACCTGGGAAGTAGTGCTGGCTGTTAGAAAGTTGCTTTCGTGGGTGCCGGGCTGGAGTGGCCCAGCACGCGCATCGAAGAAAGGGTGTAAGGGGGCATGATATCCGGCAGAACTTTGGAGCGGAACATGGCGGTGGGAAAATACACTGGATGCCCGGCGGTTCAATCAACGAAGTCGTGTGATGCACGAGAATCATTGCGTTCTCATCCTTGCCATCGAGCATTGGCGAGCCCCCACCAGACGAAGATCAGGAGGATGGTTAAGATGACAAGAATAGTCCCAAGCAGGTTCAAGAACGCACGCGTCGACGATCTTCCGGCCCTGTTCCTTTTCACTTGTCGTGCTGCGCAAAATACCCCGAAAGCCAACGCAACCAAGACAACTACGGGCACCAAAAAATAGTCGCCGAAGGGAATCAAGGCCATAGTAAAAGGGGAATGTTATTGCGATAAGGAGGAATTATGAATGGGGCTGACGATGACGTGTTTCGCGCCTGATTTGTCGCGGTGGCGGTGGGTGGTGCCGGGTTTCATGGCGCAGTTTCAACGTGCTGAGCTTACCTCTCCTGTCCGCAGTGCCAAGATTTGATTGGCAGCGGTGCTTTTGAGCAACGTGAAATTACTTCCCGAACTCAGCTTCATTCTTCCGAAGCTCCTTGGAAAACGTGCGCAAATAGGCGACGACGGATTTCAGCGTGGCCTCGTCTTCGATGAAGCTGGCGGAGACGGCCATCTTCTGGCCGTTCACGTCCTCTTTCAGCACACCCCTCATGCCGGTTTGATATTTCTTCAGCTGGCTCGCCAGATACCAGTCCTGCAAGCCAACGAGCGGCGCGGCACCGAAGGCGAGCTCGCCCTCGCCGTTGAAGCGATGACACTCCATGCAGCGCGCGGCGTAGAGTTCACGACCTGCGGTAACGTCAGCCTTGATCGTGGCCTCCGGCATCTGGCGCGGGAGATGGCTGACGTATTCAATGACCTGCTTAGTTTGCCCGGGATTGAGCACCTGGCTGATGGTGCGCATTATCTGGCCATCGGGGTCCTGCGGATGAAACCCTCGACGGCCAGCCAGAAAATTTTCGATCTGCGCCTGCAAATACCACTCGGGCAACCCGGCGATGGACGGCGATTTGACCAGCAGATTTCCCTCGCCCTTCGCGCCATGACACTGGGCGCAGAGATTCTGAAAAAGAACCCGGCCCATCGCGGATGGATCACCAGCGAAAACGTGTGCGCCAAGGGCGAGCGCCAGCAATGAGGCGAAAAAGTATCGCATGAGTAATTTGGCTCAGTATGCCAATAATCCTCGCGCAGAACTTGGGCAAAGCCATTGGGAACTGACCGTGCGTCCCGCGGCAATAATTGACAAGTCAGCATCCATCTGATTCCCTCACGCTCTCAATATGAAAAAATACAACGTTGGCATCATCGGTTACGGCTGGGCGGCGGGCGCTCATATTGACTCGCTCAACAAGACTTCCCAGGCTCAAGTCACCGCTGTCTTTTCCAAGCGCAAACTGGACGAGGCGGAGATCAGCGCCAAGCACGGCGGCAAAATCAAGTGCTACACGGACTTCGACAAGTTCCTCGCAGCCGACATCCAGGTGGTGGACATCTGCTCGATGCCCACGCAGCATGCGGCCCAAGCCATCGCCGCCGCCAACGCGGGCAAGCACTTCATTTTGGAAAAGCCGATGGCGATGAATCTGCAGGACTGTCGCGATATCGTGAAGGCCGCTGAGAAGAACAAGGTCAAAGGCTGCGTGTGTTTCGAGTGCCGTTTCAGCAGTCAGTTCACGGCGACCAAGGCGATGGTGGACGAGGGGCTTCTCGGCGACCTGCATTACGCAGAGGTGGATTACTATCACGGCATCGGACCTTGGTATGGCCAGTTCCGCTGGAACACCAGCAAGTCCGACGGTGGCTCGGCGTTGCTCACGGCAGGATGTCACGCACTGGATGCGCTGCTCATGTTCAGGCCAGCTTCTCCACGAAGACCAAAAGCAAAATCTTCCGTTCCTATGAATACGACACCTCCAGCGTGACCATCCTGAACTTCAAAGGCGGCAAAGTCGGCAAGAGCGCCGCGATTGTGGACTGCCTGCAACCTTACTACTTCCACACCCATCTCGTCGGCAGTCAGGGCAGCCTGCTGGATGACAAATTTCACTCCGCAAAAATCAAGACGGACAAGGGCGGCTGGAGCAAGCTCAATTTGAAGATGCTCGATTCCGGCGACGTGAGTGATCATCCATATCAGACGCAATTTGAAGCGTTCTTCGACGCGCTGGATAAAGGTCGCACCATGCCGCTTACCAGTCTGCGGGAATCACTGCGCACGTTTGAAGTGCTCTTTGCCGCTGACAAATCGGCGGAAGAGGGCGGTCGCTTGGTGAAGATGAGCGAGCTGAAGTAGAGCGGGTTTCTCGCGATCCTCGATCAGGGAGTCCGATCCATCGTGGGCAGCGCGAGCCGCCAGCGCAGGGCCGCCAGCCTGAGCCCAAGACACGTGGCGATTCCACAAAACTCAGCCTGGTTGATGCCCCATCCTGCTCCACGGAGCAGCACCGCATAGACCACGCTACCGGTCGCGGCGGCCGTTGCGTAAAAATATGTGTCGCGACGGAATACCACGGGAACGCGCCCCACCAGCGCATCACGCACGATGCCCCCAGCTACGCCGGTCATGACGCCCAGCATGACTGCAACACTGCTGGCAAAGCCCAGCGCCAGCCCTTTGCGCGCGCCAACCATGCTGAAAAGCGCCAGACTGAAAGCATCCACGATGTCGAGCAGTCTGGCTGGCGGCTGCCAGACACGCGTGATGAAAAAGGAAACCAGCCCCGCAACCAGTGCGGTGTAGAGAAACGAAGGATCTTTCAGCCACGCTACCGGCACATCACCGACAAGGATGTCGCGCAAAGTCCCGCCGCCGAACGCGGTCACCACCGCCAAAACCAGCACTCCGAAAAGATCCAGCCCTTTGCCGCGCGCCGCCAGAACCCCGGTCAGAGCACAGGTGCCGATGGCGAAGTGTTCGATGACAGATGACACATTCATGTTCCGGCGGACGAAACCCAAGCAGGGATAACCAGGAAAGCATTGACGAGTGCATTCCTTGTTGCAAGAATGATTTCCAATATTTCGGAACAGATGAACGTAG
>JAIOQF010000095.1 GCA_021413535.1 Verrucomicrobiota bacterium | reverse complement strand
TCAATCCGTCGCTCAATCCCAGCGTGCCATGCGAGCCGCCCTTCTCGGCGATCCAGCACTTCATGTATTTGTTGCCATATTGAATACCACCGGGGCAGTTGAAGTGATCTTTCTCGCAGCCCGCGAGAATCCCGGCAAAAGAAACCATGACCTTGTAAGTCGAGCCGGGCGCATAAGTATGCACCGCACGATTATAGAGCGGATTAACCGCGTTCTGCATGTAAACGGCGAAGTCCTCCCTGCTGATCGCCGGAATGAATTTATTCGGATTATATGACGGCACGGAAGCCATGGCGATCACGTCGCCGTTCGAGGGATCAAGCACGACGACAGCACCGCGGCCGATTGCCGGCTGGCTCTCGCGCAGCGCCCGCTCCGCGATGTATTGAATCCGAGCATCCAGGGTCAGCCAGATGTCATTTCCCCGTCGCGGCTCCTGGTAGTCAAGCATGCTTACGATATGCCCCTTCTCATCCTGCAGCATGGTCTGCGCACCCGGCCGCCCCCGCAGCTCTGCATCAAATGTTTTTTCCACACCAACGACACCGTAATCATCCGGCACAAAGAAATCCCAGCCTTTTTTCTCCACATCATCAACTCGTTTTTCATCGGCCTGGTTCACATATCCCAGGACGTGGCTAGCCATCGCGTCATAAATATATTGCCGCACCGGACGAACGGAGACCGCCATGCCGGGAAGTCCGAGCCGGTGCTCGGCAAACTGGCTGAACTCCTCGAAGGTGAGATCACGCCGGTAGACCCAGGGCACCACGCCGCGATTGGTGCGGAATTGAATTCTGAGCTGCTCGGCGTTGAACGGGGCGGCCAGACCGATCTGATTGAGCGACTCGATCACGGACTCATTGACGATGGTCACGATGTCGATCTCGTCCTTGCTGCGCTTGATGCCTCTTTCGAGAAACTCATAGGGCACGAGCGGTGTCTCGCGCTTCTCCAGCTTTGGCTGGAGCTGGGCGCCAGCGGGCAGCTTCTTGTTCTCTTCTGCGATGTGCCGGTTCTCCTCGGTGATGCGCTTGTTGTCCTCTCTCACCTGGCTGCGGTATTCGTCCACCAGCATTTTAAGATTGATGCGCACCTCGAAGGACGGCTTGTTCGCGACCAGGATTTCACCGCGGCGATCCTTGATCTCGCCGCGGGCGCCAGGCACGCGAGCCCGCAGGGTCTTGGTGCCGCGGACTTTGTTTTTGAACTCCTCGTGGCGTTCCACGGTGAGATTCCACATACGCTGTGCCAGCACACCGAAGCCGGCGAGCAGCAGCAGCGTGATCAGGTAAAGTCGAACCCGGTATTTAACCACCATGGAAGCGGAAGGTTAGACCCTCGCGCGGCTGCTCGAACCGGAGCCACCGGGCCAGAGAGTGCAGGGTGAAAATCAGCAGCGGTGCGATCAAGGTCGACAGCAGCGCGTCCGTGACGAGCTTCGTCCACATCAAGGTCGGAAAGTAAAAGCTGCCGCGCAGGAAAGACATCAATAAGTATTCTAACAGCAACCACACGAATGTGGCAAGACCGACCATGATGACGGGAAGCTCCCAGCGTCCTCGTTTAAAAAGCGGCCGGATGCCTTGCATCAACGTTCCGAGTCCGGCAAAGAGGATCGCGGTGTAGCCCAATGGCAGCGAACCCCCGGTAGCCGCATGCAATTCCACAGCCGGTCCCGCCATTCCCATCTCCGAGTATTCGGCGATCTTTTGTTTTTCCTGGCGATAGGGCAGATGCCGGGCATCCCAGATGACACCCGTGAACAAGGCCAGCGCCAACATCACAGGAAAAGATACCGACAACGCCGCCGAGAAAAAGAAAGCGGGCGGCAGCAGCACCCGCGCCTGCTGGGCAAACTCGAACATCGGCACGAACTCCTGCGCGCAAAAGCTCAGCGCCAGAAGCAGACCCACGACGATGTAATAAAATACGGTCATTTGATGGGACCTGCCTGAGCGGGTTCGGGTTGCACAATAAAAATATCCTCCAGCAGCGAAAAGTTCACCGCCGGATTCACCACGGCCTCAGCCGAGACATCCCGGGCTTCAATATTTTTCACCGTGCCCAGCAACAGGCCCGCAGGAAAAATACCCCCATCCCCGGTCGAAAAAATCTTTGCGCCAGACTCTATCCGAGCTGTGCGATCGAGAAAACGCAATCGCAGATCCGGCTGCACATCCAGCGCCCCGCGCTCACCGCTGAGAATTCCGCGCGAGGGTGTGCCCTCGATGCGTGCCGAGACGCGGCATTCTTCATCAGTCAGCAGCATGACTTCCGCCGTGTGCAGCGCCACCTTGCCAGTCTTGCCGACCAATCCGCCATCCGTGATCACCGGACTGTCAGTTCCCACGCCGTCAATAGAACCCTTGTCGATGATGAGCGTCGTCCACCAGTTCGAGGCTGATCGCCGGAGCACGCGCGCCGCGATGAGGTTGAGCGGCCATTGCTGCTTGTAGCTCAGCATCGAACGGAACTTGTTGTTCTCATCGAGCACCACGTCGTATTTCTTGGCGATGATGCGCAGACGCTCCACCTCTTGCTGCAAACGTTCGTTGGCGCTCCGCAAGGCAGTCGCATCTTGCGGACTCTCAACTGCGCGCTTGACCTCAGATTCGGTCACCGCTCCCATGCGAATAAATGGTGAGAGCATTTGCATCACCCTGGTCTGAATCCCCCGGGTGACTGTGGTGTCGAGCAGAAAAACAACCACGAGCGCCGCCACAAACAGCAGCAGTGCGATCACGTTGGTCTTTTTCATGGGTGCGGATGCGTGTTGCAGCTCCGGCGGAACAGGACTGATTGCTATCGGGCCTGGATTTCGCCCAGTCCGCGAGAAGTCCGTCGGGTTTTAGTCTGAGGTGCTCACCTTGCGCAGGAACTCAATCTCTCCAAGCACGCGGCCAGCGCCCTCGGCAACCGCACTCAGCGGATCATCAGCAACATGAACCGGCAGGCCGGTCTCCTCTTGCAGCAGCTTGTCCAAGCCACGCAGCAGCGCGCCGCCTCCCGCGAGCATGATGCCGCGGTCGACCAAATCTGCCGAAAGCTCAGGCGGGCAGCGCTCCAGCGTGGTGCGCACCGCATCGATGATCGTGTTCAAAGGTTCCAGCATCGCCTCGCGAACTTCCTGGCTGGTGATCGTGATCGTCTTCGGCAGACCGGCCACCATGTCGCGACCCTTCACATCCATCGTGGTCTCCTTGCCCATGGGATAAGCCGAGCCGATGCGCAGTTTGATTTCTTCTGCGGTGCGCTCGCCAATCATCAGATTGTAAGCCCGCTTCATGTAGTTGATGATCGCTTCGTCAAGCTCATCACCCGCGACCCGCACGCTGCGGCTGTAAACAATCCCGCTCAGCGAGATGATCGCCACTTCCGTGGTGCCGCCGCCGATGTCGACAATCATATTGCCCGCAGCTTCCTGCACTGGCAGGCCGACGCCGATCGCCGCCGCCATGGGTTCTTCAATCAGAAAAACTTCCCGCGCACCCGCCTGCTCGGCAGATTCTTTCACCGCACGTTTCTCCACTTCCGTAATGCCGGAAGGCACGGCAATGACCACGCGCGGACGCACAAACGTGCGGCGGTTGTGAACCTTGCGAATGAAATGCCGCAGCATCACTTCCGTGATGCGGAAGTCGGCGATGACCCCATCCTTGAGCGGACGGATGGCGGTGATGTTGCCGGGAGTGCGCCCGAGCATGCGTTTGGCATCGTCACCCACGGCCACGACTTCATTCGTGGCGTGCTTCACAGCCACGACCGACGGCTCGCGTAAAACGATGCCGTGATCCTTGACGTAAACCAGGGTGTTAGCAGTGCCGAGATCGATGCCAATGTCATTGGATACCCATCCAAAAAGTCGTCCGAACATGGAGTGTAAAAATTAGTTTTGTGGTTGAAAATTAGAATGAAAAACAAGTAGAGCGAGCAGTGTATGAGCGGCGAAAATTCCGGTTTCCAAGAACCAAAACCGACACACTGCCAAGGCTTAACTGGCAGGTGCTATGCTAGGAAGCAGGGGAAATCACGTCAAGGGAAAGATTCCATGGTAGGAATTCACATTATATTTTTACCAATTGGCTCGATATTTGCTTTGTTTCTCCATTAGATATCAATTATCCAAAGCTGGCTTTTAGACTATTTATTATAGGCTGTGGCATAAATTAATTTTCCACACGCGATTGCAAATCATCTCCCGCTGCCTGCGCCTTCAGTCATGAGTTGCGCAGCCGGACCTGACCGTCGTCCACTTGCAAAACGGCAGCGTCCAGTGATGCATCCGACATCCAATCGAGAAAGGTTGTCGTGATAATTTTCTGTGATCCCTGCGGCAGGTAATCCAGCAGCGCCCGCCGCCGCTCCGGATCCAGTTCGCCAAAAACATCATCCAGCAACAGAAGCGGCGCCACTCCCCTATCCTCCTCCAGCACCCGGGCCTGGGCTAATTTAAGCGCCAGACTCAAAGTTCGCTGCTGTCCTTCCGAAGCAAAGGTGCCGGCATCACGTCCGCCCACGCTTAGCAACACATCATCTCGATGCGTCCCCGCCGCAGTCTGTCGCGTGCGCGACTCAGCATCGCGCATTCTCTCCAGCTCAGCCAGCAAACTCCCGCCGGCAAAGCCTGGCGCATATGCTGCCGTTGCTGTCTCCCTTGCCCCGCTCAGCTTCATCTGCGCATCTGCGATCCACGGCTGCATCCGGTGCACCAGCTCCCGACGACAGCGAGTAATAACCGCGGCATTTTTATCCAGGATGACTCCATACGCATCCACCTGCTTCCAGGATATGTTAGCATCTCGTTTGAGTAAAAAATTTCGCGCCCTCAGCGCCCGCTCGTATTGCCGCAGCGCCGTCAAATAGTCCGGAAACAATTGCGCCGCCGTGAAATCCAAATGCCTCCGCCGGTGCTCCGCTCCACCGCGAGCGAGATTCATATCAGCATGATCCAGCCACACCACCAGCGCCGAGGCTGACAAATAATCCGCCGCGCGAGTGCAGACCGCACCGTCCACCGCCAGACGCCGGGTCGCCTTCGTCTGGGCATGTCGCAACATGCGCTGCTCCCACGCACCCTCTATCAAGCAAGACTCCGCCCCAAATCTCAACCAGTCCGCCCGCGACGATGTGCGGGGAGATTGCAGACGCATCAGCACGCACACTGCTTCTAACAGCGATGTCTTGCCTTGCGCGTTGTGCCCGACTACAAAAGTTAATTGCGGGTGAGGCTCCACTTCCACGGAAGCAAGACAGCGAAAGTCGCGCAAAATCATCCGGGTCAGCATGTCCCCGAATGATGCGGAGGCAGGAACACTTGTCCAGCGTGCTGGTTGTCAGACGAAAAATATGGAACTTATAGCAATAAAATCCCCAGCCGTGTTGAACATGGCATGATTGTCGCTTGCCATCATTCCCAGCATGGAGCAGATACTCCGCCCGCTTTGAGCCGGCCTCATCCGGCACAGCGCAACAAAACCACTACACCCCCATCAAACACATTGAAAAAAAACACCCCTGCCCACTACATCATCAGTCGTAACTTTGTTGAATTCGGCGCCTTCACTGCTGTTGAAATTGCCAGCTTCCGCCAGCGCAGCGTTCTCGTGGATCATGACTACGTGCGCTCAGTCAACAGCCATGACTGGCTGCCCCTCGGAACTTGGATGGCCGAAGCCGCTCCTGTAATCACCGAGACCAAGCCGGTCGCCAAAGCTGCACCGCGCAAGCGCAGCACTCCGGCCGCCAAGTCGGCCAAGAAAGCCGCCTAAGTCCGTCTTACGCTAACGCATTCACCCGACCTGACATCCAGCAAACGTTTTCCGGCTTACAGACCATCAGTAACGCGCACCAGGTCTGCGCGAGGTCTAAGCGCGGATGACGTTCCCAGCCAGTCAGGGTTGGCTTGTCTGGTCGCCCAATAGTGATTCAGATCGTTACGCGCAGCAACGCCGTGAAAGATATCATTGAACTTCACCGTAGCTGTTCTATGATTGAAACCATGAATCCCCTTCTCGCATTCGGTCTGCCCAGCGGGCCTGACATGATCGTCATCAGCATCCTGGTGCTGGTTCTCTTTGGCGCAAAAAAACTCCCCGTCTTCGCCCGCAGTCTCGGACGCAGCATGGGTGAGTTTCGCAAAGCTAAGGAAGAATTTGAATCCGAACTCAACAGCGCAGCAGACGAGTCCTATAAGGCGCCCGAAAAACGCATCGAGACTCCGAAAGTTGCCGAGGCCAACTCAGTAAAGCAGGAGTCAGCCGCTCCTGCCAAGGCAGACTAAATTTCTCCTCGTCTTTTCCCGCCGCTTCCTGTAGCCTGCTGGCTCCATGAAGCGGTTTTTGTTTTATTCAGCGGTGCTGTGGGCGCTGCTCCTTTCCACACTGACGGCAGCGGAGCGCGAGAGCGTCACATTCTGCGCCTACAATTTGAAAAACTACCTCGGCATGGAGCGCTCCCTCAATGGTGTGCGCACGCCAGACCAGCCAAAGCCTGAGAAGGAAATCGCCGCCGTCATCAAGTTCATCGTCGACATCAAGCCGGATGTTCTCGGCGTTTCAGAAATCGGCCAGGAAAAAGATCTGCTGGATCTCCAGCGGCGTTTGAAGGAAGCCGGACTCGACCTGCCCAACTTCGAATACGCGCACGGCGGCGATCTTTCTCGCCGGCTCGGCTTGCTCACACGTCTGCCCATCGTGGCGCGCAACTCTCAAACGGATCTCAAATACCAGATTGGCGACCTCACCTTCCCCGTGCAGCGCGGCTTCCTTGATGCTACGCTCCAGCTACGCGCCGGACTGGACGTGCGCTTCGTCGGGGTGCACTTGAAATCAAAGCGCGCCATTCCCGAGGCGGATGAAAGTCTCATGCGCCGCAACGAGGCACACCTGCTACGGGCACACCTGGACAAGGCGATCGCCGCCAATCCGGAGGAAAAAATCGTAATCTACGGCGATTTCAACGAGAACCGCAACGAAGCGCCGATCATGGACATCATCGGCGAACCCAAGCCTCCCGGCGGCCTCTTCGAACTGCATCTTCGGGATACGCGCAAGGAAACTTGGACGCACTACTGGCAGCTCGCCGACGTCTATTCGCGATTGGATTACATTTTCTTCACCCGCACACTAAGCAAATACATGGACCGCCCCGGCAGCAGCATTTACGACGTGCCCGACTACTACGATGGCAGCGACCATCGCCCCTTGGTGGCGAAAATTTGGCTGACGCAGAAGTAAATGGAGCGCGGATTTCAGTCCGCGGAGTTCACGGACTAAAGTCAGCACTCCAGTCATTCGCGTTATCGCGTCTTTCCCTTCGGCAGATCATCTTTCGACGGCGGCGGCAGCAACGGCGAGGCTCGCATCTCCTTTGGAATATCTCCCGGCGACAACGCGGGCAGCAACGGATTGGGGCCATCCTTCCAAGAACCACGCCAGGCCGGCGTCACCCCGCTCTCGCTCGTGATCCGGTGCAGACCGATCACTTGCAGCCGCACTCCATCGATATAAAAAACCGTGCGATCCGCCAAGCCCTCCACCACACTGCGTCCACGACGCAGCAGCGGCCGGCCACGCAAAATCACTTCGCCACCACCGATCAATGCCTCCTGTCCCAGTCCGATGAGTTCTTCACGGTAATCAATCTGCAAAAACACATGCCCCTTGGCCCGCACCTTCCTGGGCGTGCCATCAGACTTGGTCGAAACCACGGTGATCTCATCTGCCGCGACTTTATAATACGGCGGCAATTCCAAACTCTGCGGACTCAGCGCCTTGGCCTCACCGTATTTCATGGAGAGCAGAAATCCGACATCAGCCCCGCTGGAGTCTTCCGGGGCGGCAGCGGTGTTTTTTTTATCCGCAGGATTTTCCTCTTTGCTCGCATCTTTTTTTCCAGGCACGGAATGACAGCCATTAGTTAAAATGCACCCGACACTCAGCAGCACGAGATTCATGCGGACATTTCCCATGATGCAACATAAGCATCTCATTCAGCCCTGCCAGTCCGATTTTGCACGGTGACGGGATTCTTAAATTAAGGCTTGGCCGCAAGGTAGATTTGCGCCTATTATTTCCGCCATGGAAACCCAGTGGTATCTTCTCAAGGTCAGCGACAACGAGATTTTCGGACCCGCTCCCCTCAGCCAGCTTCGCATCTGGGCCGCAGAAGCGAAAATCTCCCCCATGGATCGCGTCTCCAGCGACAACCGTAAGTCCTGGCAGCGCGCGCCGATGGTGACCGAACTCCAGATGGACTGGCTGGTCGAAATGCCTGACGGCTTTCTTTACGGCCCCACCAGCGTAGGCACCCTGCAGGAATTCCTCGCTACCGGTGAAATCGATGAGCGGACCACGGTCATCAACACTTTTGAGAACACCAAGACCCGGATCAATGAACTGGCGTTCTTCATGGCCAGTCCGCAGCGCGTTCGCGGTTCCCAAGAAATCGCCCCGAACATCGGCGACAACGCGGATGCTACTCCCGGAGATAGTCAGCGGCTGCAAGAGCGTTGTGCCTGGCTGGAAAGACAGAACATGGATCTGCAACGTGAAATCGGCCGCTGGCATGACACGGTTCAGAGCCTCCGCCAGCAGTTCATCGAGGCCACTGGTGCCGAGCCTAATTGATCCGTCAGGCATTTTTCACAAAATGGGTAGTTGCAAAAGCCGCTGCATTGGATTAATTCCGCGCCCTTTCAAAACTCAAGCTCGGGTGGCGGAATTGGTATACGCGCAGGATTAAGGATCCTGTGCCGAAAGGCTTAAGGGTTCGAGTCCCTTCCCGAGCACCATTGATTTGGCGATTGCGCGCCAATCTCACGCAGCCAGCACATCATCGCGCTGCGTCTCCACATCAAACAGGATGTCCTGCTCCACGCGGAGGTTCTGCACGATGTAATCCTGCCTCTCCGGCGTGTTTTTCCCCATGTAAAATGTGAGCAGCTCCTTGATGTTCTTGTGTTCCGGCATCAACACCGGCTCCAGACGAATCTTCGGCCCGATGAAATGCTTGAATTCATCAGGACTGATTTCACCCAGCCCCTTGAACCGGGTGATCTCGGGGTTCTTCCCGCACTTCTCCATCGCCCGGCGCTTTTCATCATCACTGTAGCAATAGAAAGTCTCCTTCTTGTTCCGCACCCGAAACAACGGCGTCTGCAAGACATGTAGATGTCCACGCCGGATGATCTCAGGGAAAAACTGGAGAAAGAAGGTGATCATCAAAAGTCGGATGTGCATGCCATCCACATCGGCATCCGTCGCCAGAATGATCTTGTTATAACGCAGTTCCTCCAAGTCCTCCTCGATGTTCAGCGCGTGCTGCAGCAAATTAAACTCCTCGTTTTCATAGCAGACTTTGCGCGTGAGACCGAAGCAGTTGAGCGGCTTGCCGCGTAGTGAAAACACCGCCTGCGTCGTGACATCGCGGCTCTTCGTAATGCTGCCGCTGGCGCTGTCTCCTTCGGTAATAAAGAGCGTGCTCTCCTCCCGCTGCTTGTCCTTGGTATCAAGATGGATCCGGCAGTCGCGAAGCTTCTTGTTGTGCAGCTTCGCACGGCGCGCGCTCTCGCGCGCGATTTTCTGAATGCCGCTGATCTCCTTGCGCTCCTTCTCGTTGGCATTAATTTTTTCCAGCAAGGCCTTCGCAATATCCGCATGCTTATGGAGATGGTTGTCGAGTTCCTTCGTGATCGTGTTCACGATGTGCGTCCGCAGGTTCCGACCCTCGGGCTCCATCATCTTGCTGCCGAGCTTGGTTTTCGTCTGCGATTCAAAGACCGGCTCCTGCACCTTGACGCTGACAGCGGCCACGATGCTGCCTCGCACATCTGACGGATCGAATTGCTTCTTATAAAACTCGCGCACCTCGGCCACCACGCCCTCCCGGAATGCCGCCAGATGCGTGCCGCCTTGCGTGGTGTTCTGTCCGTTCACAAACGAATAAATTTCCTCGCCGTAACCACTGGTGTGAGTGAATGCCACTTCCACATCTTTGCCCTCTAGATGAATGATCGGATAGACCGGTTCCTCGGTCAGCTTCGCCCGCAACAGATCCATCAACCCATCCTTGCTCCGAAACACTTCATCATTAAACCGCAGCGTCAGCCCGGGATTGAGCCATGAATAAAATCGCAGCATCTCGCGAATGAAATCCGGCCGATAAGCGAAGTCGGAATCGAAACACTTCGGATCGGGATGAAAAGCCAGCCGCGTGCCTTCCTTGTCCGTGGACGGTTTTGGATTCTTCATGTCGACCTTGACCTCGCCCCGGCAGAACTCGATGGCGCGCGTCTTACCCTCGCGAAATGCCTGAATCTCAAAAAAATCGGAGAGTGCATTTACTGCTTTGATGCCAACACCATTAAGGCCGACACTGCGTTTGAAGACCTCCGAATCGTATTTCGCACCCGTGTTGTTCTGAGCAGCACACTCCATCAGTTTCCCCAGCGGAATACCGCGCCCGTAGTCGCGCACCGTGACGGTGTTGTCTTCCTCGATGGTGATTTCGATTTCCTTGCCATAACCCATGACAAATTCGTCCACCGCATTGTCGAGCACCTCTTTCAGCAGAACGTAAATGCCGTCTTCGGGAGCAGAACCATCTCCCAGCTTGCCAATATACATGCCGGGCCGCAGGCGAATGTGCTCGCGCCAGTCGAGCGATTTGATAGAAGCTTCCGTGTAACCGTGTTCAGGTGCAGCCATTGTTTAAGGGATGTTAATCATTGATCTTGCGCAGAAAACCCGTCCCCGTCAAGATGTCAACCATGGTGCGCATGGAACACTTGTTGCTTTGCCAAGCAAGCTGACAATGGTGTCCAGATCACAGAACTCATGCCCGCCCATCCCCTTACCCATTTGTTGCAAAAAAACCGCGAGTGGTCGGAGATGATCAAAGCGGATGATCCAGAATTTTTCAGCCGGCTCGTCAATCAACAAGCGCCGGAATATCTCTGGATCGGCTGCTCCGACAGCCGCGTGCCAGCCAATGAGATCGTCAATCTGCTACCTGGCGAGTTGTTCGTCCATCGCAACGTCGCCAACGTGGTCGTCCACACCGATCTCAACTGCCTCAGCGTCCTGCAATATGCCGTCGACGTGCTCAAGGTGAAACACATTCTCGTCGTCGGCCACTACGGCTGCGGCGGCGTGCGCGCCGCGATGCAGAATCAGAAACTCGGCTTGATCAACAACTGGCTCCGACATGTTCAGGACGTGCAGCAGAAATATGATCCGCATCTTGCCCAGATTATCGAAGAAGAACTCCGATCCGACCGCCTCTGCGAACTCAATGTCATCGAGCAAGTCGTGAACGTCTGCCAGACCACCGTGGTGGAAAGTGCTTGGGAACGCGGCCAGCAGCTCAGCGTCCATGGCTGGATTTATCGTCTGAACGACGGACGGGTGCGCGATCTGCACATGAGCGTGAGCACCACGGACGGTATCACCACCTGCCGCGATGCCGCCGCCGGCAAGCTGTTTATCCAGTCATAGTTAAAGGCGTTTGAGTATTTTCTCAAACTTGGCACGCCCGCTGCTTAGAACCGTTTGTCGTTCAGGCTTGGTTCCGGTTGTTTCATACAGCCGTGCCGGCTGGCATCGTGAAGTCAAACCAACACCCAACTATGATCCGCAAGAACATCCTCAATAAAATACCGTTAGCGGCCCTGGCCATCTCCCTCCTCGCGTGGGCCGGAACCTCGCCTGCGCAAACCCCCGAACCCGCTGCACCAGCGGCAGTTGCACCCGCCACTGATCCAGTGCCCGCACCGGCACCAACACCTGCGCCAACTGCCGCGCCTGCCGCTGTCACACCAGCAGCAGCCGATCCAGCCGCAGCTGCTGGACCGCGCGAAGCCAAGCTTGAGGAACGTGTAAATGATATCGAACAATACTTCACCAACCTCGCACCAGGACCAGCCGCAGATTCGAAAGATCCCTACAAATCAAAGCTCGCAGGTCTCGCCGGACCCGGTCATAACGCCTTTATGATGATCTGCACCGCGTTGGTGCTCTTCATGACCTTGCCCGGCTTGGCCTTGTTCTACGGTGGCTTAGTTAGAAAGAAAAACGTCTTATCGGTCATCGCCCAATGCTTCGCTTGCGCGGGCCTGGTCACCATCCTTTGGGTAGTCTGTGGCTACTCCTTCGTATTCGGTGAGCATCCAGCAGTTGACGCTCCATCTTGGGCACCCTTCCTCGGCAGCTTCAAATACTTCTTCATGGAAGGCGTCGATAGCGCTACGAACACCAACTATACCGCCTGGCCGAGCCAGAACGTGTTCTCGATGTATCAGCTTATGTTCGCGATCATCACTCCCGCCCTCATCGTGGGTGCCATCGCCGAGCGCATGAAGTTCAGCGCCATCATGCTCTTCATCACTCTTTGGATGTTTGCAGTGTATTTCCCACTGGCCCACATGGTCTGGGGCTTCGACGGCTTCATGAACGGTGTCTGGAACGGCTCAGCTAAAATCCGCGCCATTGACTTTGCAGGCGGCACCGTCGTTCACATGAGCTCCGGCTGGAGTGCATTGATCCTCTGCATTCTCCTCGGCAAACGTCAGGGCTTCGGCAAACAGCCGATGGCTCCTCACAGCATGGTGCTCTGCGCCGTCGGCACCGGCATGCTCTGGGTCGGCTGGTATGGTTTCAACGCCGGTTCGGCCCTTGCCGCTGACGGTGTCGCCGCCAACGCCTTCACCACCACCACGGTCGCCACCGCCGTAGCCTGCTTCGTCTGGCCGATGCTGGAATACATCAAGGGTGGCAAGCCCTCCATCCTCGGCTTCTGCTCCGGTGCCGTGGCCGGTCTAGTCGTGGTCACCCCCGCCTGCGGTTTCATCACCATCAAAGGCGCGCTGATCATCGGCATCCTCGCGGGCGTTGTTCCATTCATCTTCTGCACCACGGTGAAAAAGATCTTCGGCTACGATGACGCTCTGGACACCTTCGGCGTCCATGCCGTAGGCGGCACCCTCGGCGCTCTCGTTACCGGCTTCCTGGCCACCGACAAGGTGAACTCCAATCTCACCGGCAGCTACGCCAAGGCCAACGGCCTCGACAAGCTGGTCACCGAAGGCGGTCTCTGGATGGAACAGGTCAAAGCCATTGGTTTGACCATCGCGCTTGCCATCGCTGCCACCCTCGTCATCGCCTTCATCGTCAAAATGATCGTCGGCCTCCGCGTGAGCCCCGAAGTCGAAGACGCAGGTCTCGACACCTCAGAACACGGAGAAGCTGGATACGAAATGTAATTCAATATCTGGCCTGAACGCCTGATTCACATCGACGCCGGGGAGTTCACGCTCCCCGGCGTTTTTTTGTGCAAAGCCGAGCATTCAAATTCAAAAGAACTTGCGGGATGACAGCGTCGCGGCTTTCTTCTCAGTTCGCAGAAGTCATCAAGGACAGGTGGCAGAGTGGTCTATCGCGCACGCTTGGAAAGCGTGTGTGCCTTTATCGGCACCGAGGGTTCGAATCCCTCCCTGTCCGCCACCAATAAAGCGCTAAAAGCGCGTCCCATGAAACCGAGGCGGGGTCCTTCTACCCACGATGCTATGATACGCGCCCGGCTCGATGCGCACTTGGCCGCCAGCCGATCCACTTTTTAAAAGTCGTCGAAAACACAAACGGGTTTTTGTAACCCACTCGCGAAGCAATCGTCGCAATTTTCTCATCGGTGCTTGCGAGCAATTCCGCCGAGTGCCGCATCCGCAAATAAGTGACTTGGCGCATCGGCGAGCGCCCGAGCTGTCGGATGCAGAGACGCCGCAAATGTTCCCGACTCAAGTGCGCCGCCGAGGCCATCGCGGCGAGACTCCAATCTGCGTCGAGACGAGCAGCAACTTTCTCCAGCAACTCCGAGAGTCGCGGGTCCATCTGCCAGGGCTGCGCAAAACGCAGCACATAACTTTGAATAAGTTCAATCCATGAATGCACCGCCGCAGGCAAGGACTCACCAAGACATTCGCCATGCAGACCCGTTACCGCCGCTCGAAGGGGTCCACCGTCAAACAGAGCCATGACCGGCGACCCTGCGCGCGCAACAGGTCGCTTCTCCGGCACGGCTTGATAGCGCACCCACACAAAATCCCACGTCTTGCCCTTCACTGCATGAAATGCGTGAAGCATGTGAGGCGGTAGTAAGCATGCCGTCCCCGCCTTGCAAACCCGCCAGCGGCCATCCACCAGAATCCTCCCCTCCCCACCAAGACACGCCATGAAGAATGCTCCGCTCTGCTTCAACCGGACAATCTCATAAGGTGCACGGGCTTCACGCACTCCGATGTGCGCGATTCGATGCCGCGCCAGCGCGCCGCAGACAGGCTGGCCCTGAATCCAGTCCCGCTTGTCGGAATCATCCGCCCGCACCAAAATCTGCCGCGTGCGATGCCCCAGAATGTCCGTTT
>JAIOQF010000094.1 GCA_021413535.1 Verrucomicrobiota bacterium | reverse complement strand
AGCCATCGCCAAAGCCAAAGTTGGCCGCACTGATATTCTCAAGGTGATGAACGCCGCCATCAACGCTCCCAAGGCGCTCAGCGAATTCGCTCCCCGCATCGAGAAGACCAAGATCAATCCCGACAAGATCGGCGAACTCATTGGACCTGGCGGCAAGAACATCAAGGCCATCCAGGCCGAGTCCGGTGCCGACATCAGCATTCAGGACGACGGCACCGTGCTCATCTACGCTTCCTCGAAGGAAGCCCTCGAGCGCGCCCTCGAACTCGTCAACAACACCGTCGGCGACGTCGAAGTCGGCAAGAACTACACCGGACGCATCGTCAGCACGACGAACTTCGGCGCGTTCATCTCCCTCGGCGGCAAGAAAGACGGCCTCATCCATGTCAGCGAACTTGCGGATTTCCGCGTCGAGCGCGTCGAAGACGTGGTCAAGGTTGGTGACGTCGTCACCGCCAAGTGCATCGGAGTCGATGACAAAGGCCGCGTGAAGATGAGCCGCAAAGCCGTTCTCAAGGAAAAAGACGGCGGCGCGCAAGCGGCCTGAGCAGCAAACTCACACAACCCAAATATCGAAGCGGGCAGGCCGAAAGGTCTGCCCGCTTTGCTTTTGCTGAGAGGAGGGTGGGCACCCCTGCCCGCAATCAAGTGGTCCGCACATTCCTCTGTGTGGTTGGCAAATGTCTCCTGATTACGCACAGAGGACTGTGCGGACCACTTTCAAAAAACAAGACAACGCCCACTAGAACGTATAATCTCACATAGGCATGAGTGATTCCCCGGTAGCCGCAGCGCACACCTTTGCAGAGGTGTCCCGGCACGTCTTGCGGCGGCTCTGGCTCCGCCATGCGTTGCAAAGGGTCGTGCGAACTCTGCCATACGCGGCGGCGGCACTGGTGCTGCTAATCGTGTTGCGCGTGACGGGCGCGACTGGGTGCGGCATCGGACTGGCGCTGGTGCTTGCTTCGGCGTGGATCGCTGGATGCTTCGCATTCGCCTGGTGGCGGCGGCCGGGGGCGTATGCTTCTCTAGCATTTTGGGATCAGCAGGCTGGTCGGCGCGATGCTTTCGCCAATGCATGGTGGTTTGAAAAACAACAGGCTCGCGATACCGCACAGGATTTTCATCTGCGCACGCAACGCGAGATTCTGCCAGAAGCACTGCATTCACTGCGGCGCGATATCGACCTGCCCAACTTGCGCTGGCTGGCCTCGGTGCCGTTGCTGCTGATCGCGCTCGTCTTGATCCCCAGCGGCAGTGGTTTGCATCTGCCCGATGCCATGCTGACCAAAGAGGGGCGGCGGCTGGCGGAACACGAGGGACAGAAGCTCGCGGAAAAAAAACTCGACGTGGAAAAGATGAAGGCGTTGAGCGAGGACGAGAAGAAGGAGCTGGAGAAACTGCAGCAGAAGATTGCCGAGACCGCAAAGTCACTGGGGCAGGAGAAGGCGGAGACGGCGCGGGAGGTGTTGTCGGAACTCGAGAAGCACGCACGCGATGCGGAGAAGCTCGCGGAAAAGCTCGGCGCCGGCAGTGATGCTTGGGCCTCCGATCAAATGGTCGCGGAGATGCGGGAGCACGCGGATACGGCGGAACTTGGCGACGCGGTGGCGAACAAGTCCACGGAGAACACCGCGAAGGAGGCGGAGAGGCTTGCGGGCCGCTTGCGCGATGAAAAGCTCGCCAGCGAAACACGCGAGCGCCTGACGGAGACGCTGCATGGGATTGGTAAGTTAGCGCAGCCGGAGGACAAGGAACGCACCGTGGGCCAGCACGTCATCGCGGCAGATCAGAACTTGGCGCAGGCGTTGCCGAAAGATGCAGGTGTGGAATTTCAAAAGCTGGCTGACAAAATGAAGACGCTGGCGGCGCGGGATAAAGCCCGCGAGAAACTGGAGAAGCTTGCCCAGCAGTTGCGCGAATCGGGCAGCAGCATTGCGGGCGAAGGTGCGCAGGGCATGCAGCAGCTCGCGGGCAATCAAGGGCAGAATCAGGAAGGGCAGCAAAGTCAGTCAGGCCAGGGACAGATGCAGAAAATGGCGAACGCGCCGCAGATGCAGCCGATGCAAGCGCCCGGCATGTCGAACGCAACTCAGGGACAGAACGGCGGTCAAAGTATGCAGACGCTTCAACCTGCTGACGGTGACAGCAAAAATGACAAGGGTCTCGCGCTCGCTCCTCCAGGCACGAAACCCGGCGATAAATCGGACGGCAAGAACGACAAGCCGATGCTGTTCGCGCCGGTGCCCGGCCTGCCGCCGGATCAGCAGCCGAATGCCGCGATCCTGATGCCCGGATCCAGCGCGAGCAGTGCACTGCCCGGCACGGGCTCTGCGAAAATGGGCAATGATCCGACGAAGGCGGCCAAGGCTGAGCAGCAGGGTGTGGTCAATGCCCAGCGCAACGCCGAGGGCGAATCCTCCGTCCGTTCGATCGAAGGCGGCGTGCATGACGAACAAGCGAAGCGCTCCGCGCAGGCCACCGCGCTCGACGCGATCAAGGCTGAGGAAAATGCGCTCGATGATGCCGCGCTGCCCGTCGCGCGTCGCGAGCAGGTCCGCCGCTACTTCACGGAGTTGCGCAAACGCTTTGAAAAGGAAAACTGATCTCAAACCTCATTCATCATCATAAGTCATGTCCGACCACACGCCGAAAGAAGCCGCAAAAAAAACTGCGAAGAAGCAACCCTCCGCTGAAGGAACTCAGGAAGTGCCGATTGAAAAGTCCTCGGACGTCATCGCCATGCCGCAGCTTGCCTTGCTTCCGCTTGCCGAGGCGTTGCCGCTGTTTCGCAATGTTTTCGCGAATCTGAAAACGGAAATTCAAAAAGCCATTGTGGGCTATGATGATCTGCTGACCGATACGCTCATCTCCATTTTCAGCGGTGGTCACATCTTGCTGGAAGGTGTGCCTGGTCTTGGCAAAACCTACCTTGTCCGTGTGCTGTCCCAAGTGATCGGACTCGAGCCAGGCCGCGTGCAGTGCACGCCCGATCTCATGCCGGCGGACATCCTCGGCACCCACATCGTGAACGAGGACGCGCACGGTCGCCGGGTGCTGCACTTCGAACGCGGTCCCGTTTTCAAAAACATCCTTCTCGTGGATGAGATCAACCGCGCCACACCCAAGACACAGGCCGCGCTGCTGGAAGTGATGCAGGAGCACGCCGTCACCGCAGGCGGCGAGCGCCACACCTTGCCGGAACCGTTCATCGTCCTCGCCACGCAGAATCCCATGGAGATGGAGGGCACCTATCCGCTGCCGGAGGCGCAGCTCGACCGCTTCATGTTCAAGATCAAGGTGCCGTTCCCCACACTGGAAAACTTGGTCGAAATCTCGCGCCGAACTACGGGCTTCGACGAACCTAAGCTCAACACGGTTCTTAGTGGCGCGCAGCTTCTGCAACTGCAGCATTCACTCGGCAGCATTCCGGTTGCCGATCCCATCGCGCATTACGCGTCATCACTCGTGCTCGGAACGCATCCAGACCAGGTCGGCGTGCAGCCTGCGGTGAAACGCTATGTTTCCTACGGCAGCAGCCCGCGCGGCTTGCAGGCGCTGATTCGCGGCGCACGCATTTGGTGCGCCGTGCGCGGCGGCACCGCCGTGAGCGCGGAGGACATCCAGCGGGTCGCGCACGTCTCCATGCGGCACCGCATCATTCTGAATTTCGAAGGCGAGGCGCAGCAGGTCAAGGTGGATACTCTTATAGACGACCTCATCAAGCAAGTGCGGACGCCCGCGCAGCAGGCGGCGTAAACTCGCAACGCTCATTGCCTCGATGAACCGCGAAGAACTTTTCGATTCCCAGTTTCTCGATCGGCTGCGGACGCTGGCGCTGCGCCTGCGCAAACGGAAGGTGCTCTTGCGGCGCGGGCAGCAAAGCACACCAGCGACCGGGTTCACACGCGAGTTTAAAGACTACCGCCGCTACACCGCACGTGACGACTACCGCGCCATCGACTGGCGGCTTTATGCACGATTGGAGAAACTTTTTGTCCGCCTGTATGAAGAGACGCAGGAGCTGCACGTGCACATCATTGTGGACACCAGTGGCTCGATGGCTCAACCCTTCGAGCAGAAACGAAGTCAGGCGCTGCGTTTTGCGATCGCGTTGGCTTATCTCGGCCTCGCGGGGCAGCATCGCGTGAGCTTGTATTCCATGAAGGAGACCGTGCGGCAGGAACTGCCGCCGCTGCGGGGGCAGGGGAACATCGAAAAGTTCATCGCCGCGGCTACGCGATGGGAGTTCGGCGGCTTCACTGATCTGGGGAAGGCGTTCACCGACTTTCGACCCACGCGGCAGCGCTACGGCGCGATCTTTGTCATCTCGGATTTCTTCGGGCGTGACATCGGCAGCGCAGTCGAGGCGGTGAACCAGGCTGCGGGCTGGCCGGGTGAAACGCATTTCGTGCAGGTGGTGCATCCGCACGAGATCGAACCCGACCTCGATGGTGAATTCGAACTCAGCGATGTGGAGACGGGCGAGCACCGCCGTTTCTGGATCACCAAACGCGAGGTGAAACAATACACCCAGCTTTTTAATGCGTTCACCGACAATCTCAGCCATGCCTGCGCCAGCCGCCGTATTGACTTCTTCCGCTGCTCGAGTGACGAACCGTTCGAGGAGAGGTTTCTGGATTTGCTTACGAGGGGGAGCGCGCTGGCGAGCGCGTGATCAAATGATGAGCGAATACAAAGCGGCGTTGTCGTTCGTTGGAGTTCAGCCTTCAGGCTGCCCGGAGCGTGCGACTGAGCAAGCTAAAGCTTGAACTCCAGCGAATCCGATGCACTTCCTCCACCCGTCAAACCTCCACTGGCTCTGGCTCGCGCTCATTCCGATCGCGCTCTGGCTGTTCCGTCGCAAAGCGAAGCGCATGCCGGTTTCGACGCTGCTTTTCTTCCGCTCGTTGGCGCGGGAGCATCAGGAGTCGGCGTGGCTGCGAAGGTTGAAGAAAATTCTTTCCCTGCTGCTCTCGTTGCTCGTGCTCGTGCTGGCGACATTTGTGCTGGCGCGACCGTTTCACGGAGGTGGTGGCGGGACCCCGAAGAGCCTGGTGATTCTGCTGGATCGTTCGGCCTCGATGTCGGCGAAGAATGAAAAGGGCCAGACACGGCTCGCGGAAGCGAAGTCCCTGCTCAAGGATCGGCTCAAGGCGTTGCCGGAAAACGTGATCACGTCGCTCGTGGTTTACGACGCGGAGGCCGAGGTCACGCAGTCACGCAGCACGAGCCGGCGTGAACTGCTGCGCTTGATTGATCAAGCGGATACCGTGCCCGTGGAAGATCGTCCGGAGGAAGCGCTCGCCGTCGCGCAACGTCTCGCCGTGCTTGAGGCACCGGCGGAGATCTGGTGTGCGAGCGACAGGCGAATGAAGATTCCGCCTGAAGGTGGAACTACAATACGCATGATCAATGTCGCGCTTGAGCACCCGGTAAATATCGGCATTACCGGTTTTCAAATTCGTCCGGCCCCGTTGGCGCGGAACCGGTTTGAAGCGTTCGTCGAAGTCAGTGCGTCGTCGGCGAATGAAAAACAGGTCGAGGCTACACTGGAGGCGCGGCTGGATGGGCGACCAGTGCAGTTGCGCCAGTTGGAGCTGAAGCCGGGCGAAAGCACACGCCTCATCCTTCCGCTTGAAGGCGGCAAGGGGCAGCGACTTGAAATCGAAGCCATGTGCCCGGGCGACTGTCTTGGCTGGGACAATGTGGTCATCGCGCCTTTGCCGAAGACGCGGCCGCTGGTTGTGGCGTGGTTCAACGACACGCCTGATCCGTTCGTGGAACTGGCGCTGTCCTCGATGCTTGCGGAGGAACGAATCCAGGTGATGAAGGGCGGTGCCAATGACTTCCCGCCAAAGGATAAACCGGATGTGTATGTTTTTGAAAACTGGCTGCCGAAAGACTGGCCTGCAGATCGTCCGGCGCTGGTTCTGAATCCACCCTCGAACAGTGGACCGATTCACGCGAAGAAGCTGGACAAGGCAGTGCCCTACGACTCGGTGCGCGCGGTGCAGCCGGATCATCCCGTGCTCTATCGCGTGACCAGTGGCCGTGTTGCTGTGACGCAAACAACCGTGCTTAACATGAGCGACACGCTGGAGACCTTGTGGATGGCTGGGCAAGAGCCGGTGCTGGCTGCGGGCCAAGCCGACGGTCAGCGCATGGTCGTCACCGCGTTTATTCCGGGAAAGAGCGAGCAGCTTGCGTTGATGTCCGCGTTTCCATTGCTGATCGGCAACGCACTTTACTGGTGCGCGGAAAACAACGAGGCGCTGGCGTCGCTCAAGCCGAAGCGTCCCGGAGATTTTGTGTCGCTGGAGTCTGGCATCGTGAAATGGCACGACTGGGACGGCGCGAAATTCATCAATACCTCGGAGGAGTCCAGAGGCGGCTGGTTTGAATTGCGCCGCATCGGGATCTTCGAGGCCGCGAACGGCAAAGTGGAGTCGTCGCTTCTCCTGAGCGTGTATGAGACGGAACTTCCGGCGATAGCAGCTGCTGCGGGAACATCCACGACGGAGAACACCGCCAGGCGCTGGGCCACCGGTGGCGGATGGTGGACGAAACTTCTGTGGTTCGCACTTGGCGTTCTGCTGATCGAGAGCTGGTTGTTCCACCGCCAGACGGTGTATTGACGAAAAATCAAATGGACTGGGAATCGCCATATCTCCTGCTGCTGATCTTTCCCGCCCTCGCATTTTTGCTGTGGGCGGAGAGTCGGTCGGCGCATCCGATGGCTCCCCAGCGGAAGCGCATTCTGCTGATCGTGCGCGCCCTAGTCGTGATGCTGGCGCTCGCTGCTCTCGCGGGCCCTGCAAAAGTGGTGACCAGCACGCGGCGGGCGGTGGTGATCGCCATCGACCATTCGCAGAGTCTGGGCGCGGAGGGTTTTCGCACGGTAGTCGATAAGGCCCGGGCATTGCGCGGGTCGTTGCCAGGCGACGTAGATGTTTCCTATGTCGGCTTTGGTGACGATGCACGATTGTTGAATGAGTCAGATTTGAGTGATGACAAGCTTGGCTTGCTGAAGACGGCGATGGAGAAGCACGGTGCCCAGAGCAACTACGCGGCGGCGCTGGAGTATGCACGCGTGCTGTTTCCCGCAGGCTCTGCGCGGCATGTGGTGCTGATCGGCGACGGGCAGGAGACGCGCGGTGGTCTGTTGAACGCCACGCGCGCGGCCGCGGTGGCGGATGTGCATGTGCACGCGATTCCGGTGGCCGGACCACGCAAGCCGGATGTGCGCGTGCGCCAGATCACGCCGGGACAATCCCGGATTCACGAGGGCGCGGCGTTGAAGCTCACCGTGGATGTGGAGAGCACGCTGGACGGCAGCGGTGCGTTGAAGCTCTTCGAGAACGGAATCGAAGTGGAACGCCGAAATCTGACGGTCCGAAACGGTCGCGCGGTTCAGGAGGTGTTCACGCGTCATCCCTCCATGAGGAACATCTACAACTATCGAGCGGTGCTCGAGGGGTTCGCGGGCGACTCCATTGCCTCGAACAACGAGGGACTGACGATCATCGACGTTCGCGGGCGACTTCGAATTCTTTATGTCGAGGGTGACGCGACCGAGGCGCAGTATCTTGCGCAGGCGATGGAGAAGGAGGGCATTTTGCTCGAGTTGCGGCAGCCCGGTAATATTCCGACCACGGCGCAGGAGTTGAGCGGTTACGACGGCGTGATCATTTCCGACGTGCCCGCACACAAGGTCGGCGAGAACGCGATGGTCGCGATCCGCGACTACGTGGACAAGCTCGGCGGCGGCTTTGTCATGATCGGCGGGCCGAATTCGTTTGGAGTCGGTGGCTACTATCGCACGCCGATTGAGGAGATTTTGCCCGTGCGCTTGAAGGCGCCGGATGAAGAGGAAAAGCAAAGCAGCGCATTGGCGATTTGCATCGACCGGTCCGGATCCATGTCGGGCGAGAAACTGGAGATGGCCAAGAGCGCGTCAATTGCAACCGCGGAAGTGCTGACGCGGAACGATTCCATAGGCGTGTGGGCGTTCGACGGCGAGTCGCATGTCGTCGTGCCCATGACAAGGCTCACTTCCACAGCGGCAGTTGCAGGCCAGATCGCGAGCCTGACTGCGGGCGGTGGCACGAACTTATATCCGGCGATGACCGACGCACGCAATGCACTTCAGCGTGTGAAAGCGAAGATTAAACACATGCTTATCCTCACGGACGGCGAGACCACAGGCAGCGGATACGAGGCGCTGGCATCGCAGTGCCGCAGCGAGGGCATCACGATTTCCACCGTCGGCATCGGCCAGGATGTGCGGATGCCTTTATTGCAGGCTGTCGCCAGCCTCGGTGGCGGACAGTCTTACAGCACGATGGATGCAAACG
The DNA here is from genome assembly GCA_021413535.1 of Verrucomicrobiota bacterium. Lineage (GTDB taxonomy): Bacteria > Verrucomicrobiota > Verrucomicrobiia > Verrucomicrobiales > Verrucomicrobiaceae > VFKE01. Next base: position 11,158 of record JAIOQF010000094.1, on the reverse strand, counting down.
CGATTACGCGCATCTTCACGCAGGACACGCTGATGCACGCGGGTCGCATGATCCGCGAGGAGGCCTTTGAGCCGAAGCTCGCAGAACGTCATCCGCTGCTCGCGGGATGGGACAAGTTCGAACCGCCACCGCTGCTCGGTTATGTAAAAACGCTGCGCAAGAGCACCGCGCAGGTGCCTTTGGTGACGGATTTGGGCGACCCGCTGCTGGCGCACTGGCGTTACGGCCTGGGAAAAGTCACCGCGTTCACGAGCGACGCGAAGAGCCGGTGGGCGAACTTGTGGATCAGCCGCTGGAGCGGCTTCGGACAGTTCTGGTCTCAGGTGCTGCGCGAAACGGCACGTCCCCCGCAGGGTCAGAATATGGACTTGCGCTTGGAGATGGACGGCGATGTAGCCCGTGTGAGCGTGGACGCGCTGGCAGACGCAGGAACGAGAGGAAACAACGAACGGGTCAGCGCTGAGATTTTCTTTGTTCCAGCTGGATCACTCGGTGCGCCGCTCAAGCCGGTGCAAACGCTCGCGCTACGCCAGAACGGTCCCGGATTGTATGAAGGCTTGTTCAAACCGGACCAGCCCGGGGTGTATCTCGTCCGTGCGCAAAGTGGCGCCCAGATGGTGACAGCCGGACTCGTGCATAATCCCGGTGGTGAATCCAGTCTGGGCACGGTGAATGAAGAACTTTTGCGAGAAGTGTGTGCGATGACCGGCGGAACCTATCTCGACAAGGGGACAAAACTCGATCTAGGTAGCGCGAAGGCGAAGCGCCTTGTGGAACTGTGGCCGTATCTGGTGATGGCGATGATGCTCCTTTTCCTTGTCGACATCGGTGTGCGTCGTTGGGAGCACGTCATCGGAATCTGGCAGACAGTTTTTCGCCGGATGAAGCTGGAAAAATCTAAGTTGTAGATAGCCGCTAGACCATCAACGCCTCCAGTCGCTTGGGTGACACCGGCTGGGCAGTCCCAAGCTCCTGAGCGAATACCTGCACCCGATACTCCTCAAGCATCCACCGGAAAGTATCATGCCGCGACTCGGGCACATGCGATCGCCAGCCATCGAAATCCGAGATCAATGCAGCTTTGGTTGCATCCTTCGCGGGATCGTTGGTTGCCCGGTCACCGCGAACTTCCATCGCTCGGAGATACCGTGGCAGATGCTGCAATTTGTCGTGCGGTGTGATTGCCAGAATGTTCGGGGGAACGAGACGTTCTAGATCCTGTTCGAGGCCGGCGTATCGACGGGTGACGTTTTGCAGCTTGAGTTTCATCTCCTGAATCTGCTTGAGAAGATCGCGCATGCGTTGGGTGATCAAGGGCAGGTCGCGGCGCGTCCCATCGCACATGGCTTGAAAGCGTTTCTCGGTGAGCGGCTGCAGCGGCTCCAGCCGCAACGCGTGCCGCACGATGTGCTCGTGAGCCTGCTGTTGCAGTTCTTCATCAGACAATCGCGCGGTGTTGATTGTGGCGAGCTTCAGTGATGAAAGTGCGGCCTGAAAGTTGGCTGGAGACGTTGTTTTTGAGGTATTCGATTTTAAACTCTTCAGTTCCTTCCAGAGCCACGCCAGGTCTTTGCCGAGCGCGATTTCCGCGAGTTTGCGGACTGCGGCAGGGGAAGATCTCTCGGCTTCATCCGCCGTGCGAAACAGACGCAGATCGACTTCTCCATCGCGAAAGGCGAGTCCTGGATAGCCGGAGACCGGCACGCCGCCGATCTCTTCGATGACGATGGAACGTGGCAGATCGCCGAAGGACCATGACGACAATTCGTAACGCTCAAATCGCTGCACGGCCTTCTCCCAAGCATCGGAGCGCGTATCTTGTTTTTGCACGCTGGCACGGATCGCGTCGAGATCGCGACTAGCAGTGAGAGTTTGCTGTTTCTGATCGACCACTTCAATGCGTGGCTGCAGATGTGGCGGCAGGCTCTGCGGTGGCCAGTCGCTGCCTTTGACCTCGATGCGGTAATGTCTTGTGAGATACGCTGCGAGTGCTGGAAGAAATTCCTCGCGTCCGGGATCGAACTGTCCGGCAACTTCGCGAGCCCGCTGATCGATGGGTTGGAATTCGCGACGAAATCTTTTCGGCAGCGCGCGCAGCAAAACGGCGATCAATTCTTCCCGCAGACCGGGCACCATCCATTGCACCTGGCCGCTCGTCAGATGTTCCGCCGCGTGCGCCGGCACTCGCACAGTCACGCCATCGTGTTCTTCACCGGGCGAATAGGCGTAATCCAGCGGGAGCACCGTGGCACCAAAGGCAACCTGGTCGGGGAACTGGTGCAAGTCGATTTCAATGTCCGCGTTGCCGATCAAGTCTTTCTCAGTGGCGCAAAGGAAGTCCGGTTGTTCCTTGCGGTGTTCGTTAACAAGCTTGTTGAGGTCGTGAATGGACGAAACGTCCTTGATGCGGGCGTCGTAAAAATTAAACAACGCTTCAGCTACGTCCCAGGCGCGGGTGCTGCGCACGCGCGTGAGCGATGCTGACGCTTTACCTCCAGTCCGTGCAAAAACACACGCTCTGTGACCAGCACGCGCCCGGTTTTAACGCTGTAGTGGGGCTCGCTGTAACGGCGTTCGCAGAGGTGGCCGCCGAGTTCGGCGATCCAGTCAGGATTAATTTTGGCAACACTGCGGGCAAAGAGCTGTGAGGTATGAACGATCTCGCCTGCGACGATCCACGGAGGTTGCTTGGATTTGTCCTGGCCGGGTTTGCCGGGTTTGTTCTTGTCGCGGCGTTCATAGAGGTTGGAGCCGGGGAAGAGGGTGACCTGGCGGTTGCCGCCGGCCTTGTAGAGATTGCGCTCTTCACGCAAGGCAATGTGGCCGAGCTGGCCGGACAGGATGCTGCGATGAATGGCGTCATCGTTGGAACCTTTGCTTTCCGATAGTGCCTGCCCGTCATCTGCCAAAGTGTCACTCAACTGCTTCCACACATCGCGCCACTCCCTCATACGCATGAAGGACAGGTAGTTCGATTTGCAAAACTTCCGCAGTGCGTTCATGCCGCCTTTGCCGTCGGTCTGGGGCACCGCCTGCCAGATGCGCAGCAGTGAGATGAAGTCGGAATCCGGACACCACCAGGCTTTGTGCGCTGCGGCAGCGCGTTCCTTGTCATCGTCTGGTCGCTCGCGCGGATCGGGAATGCTCAGGCCTGCAGCGATGACGAGCATCTCTGGCAGCGCCTTTTCCTTTCGCGCTTGCAGAAGCATGCGTCCCAAAGTTGGATCGACCGGCAACTGCGCCAGCTCTTTGCCGAGCGGTGACATCTCATGTGTTTCGTCCAAGGCCCCGAGTTCGTGGAGGAGTTCGTAGCCGCTGCGGATCGCAGCCTGGGTGGGCGGGTTGATGAAGGGGAAGGATTCGATCTCGCCGAGCTTGAAAGCCTTCATGCGCAGGATGACCTCCGCGAGGTTCGCGCGCTGGATTTCCGGCATGGTGAAGCGTTCGCGCTTCATGTAGTCGTCCTGTGCTAACAAGCGGATGCAGATGCCGTCCTGAACGCGACCGGCGCGGCCTGCACGTTGATTGGCGCTGCTTTGCGAAACAGTTTCCACGGGGAGACGTTTGGTGCGCGTGCGTGGATTGTAGCGGCTGATGCGGGCGAGCCCGGTGTCGATGACGTAACGGATGCGCGGAATGGTGATGGATGTCTCGGCAACGTTCGTGGCCACGACGACCCGCCGTTTGCGTCCCGGCGAGAAGATGCGCTGCTGATCACCCGATGCCATGCGGCCGAAGAGCGCGAGCACTTCATACGTGGAGCCGAGCCGGCCTTCGAGCAAATCGCGGGTCTCGCGGATGTCGCGTTCGGTTGGCATGAAGACGAGGACGTCACCTTCGCTGGATTCGATGAGCGCATCTTCGACGGCGCTGACAGCAGCCTCGATCATGTCGATTTCATCGTCAGTGGGGAGCGGTGCGTAACGAATCTCCACCGGGAACATGCGGCCCGAGACTTCGATGATCGGCGCATCACCGAAGTGCTTTGAAAAGGCTTCGGTGTCGATGGTGGCGGAAGTGACGACCAGCTTGAGATCGGGGCGTTGTTGCAACAAGCCCCTCAGGTAGCCGAGCAGAAAATCGATGTTCAGCGAGCGCTCATGCGCCTCGTCGAGGATGAGGATCGAATAAGCCCGCAACATCGGATCGCTCTGAATTTCGGCGAGCAGGATGCCGTCGGTCATGAACTTGATGCGCGTGTCGCGACTGGTGTCGTCGCTGAAGCGCATCTTGCAGCCGACTTCGCGGCCCCAGGGCACGTTGAGTTCCTCCGCGACACGTTTTGACACGCTCATGGCGGCGACACGTCGTGGCTGGGTGCAGCCGATCTGCCCGCGCAGGTTGTCGCCAGCGGCTTCGAGGCACATCTTGGGCAACTGCGTGGTTTTGCCGGAGCCGGTTTCACCCGCGAGGATCACCACCTGGTGATCACGAATGGCCGCGATGATCTCCTCACGGCGGGCCGTAATCGGCAAATCGGCTGGGTAGCGGATGTCGAACATCGTGCGGCAACTTGCCTTGTTCACACCATTGGCGTGGTCTCGCCCATCACCGGTGATGCATGGCCATTTGCGCCTAGACCGCGAACTTCTGGAATGCCGCGAAGAATCAGCAGAGATGTCGCTGCGAAAACGGCGATGAGCGCCACCACGCCGAGGAAGTTTTGCGTGAGGAAGAAGGTCAAGCCGCTCAGGGATGCGGCAACTATCAAGGCCACGGCCTGGCAAAAGGAGAGAATAGCCTGATACGTGGGACGCCGCTCCCGCGGACATAGTTCGGCGCTGAAGGTGAGATCGCCAACCCGATCCACGAACAAGCCGAAGCCGAGGATGAAAAGCATGGCGAGAAAACCCGGGAATGAATGGATGAATGGCAGGCCCGCGCAAAGCAGGAGGCAAAGGACGCGGGAGAACAGCATCAGCGCCCGGCCTCCGCTGCGATTGCCGATCCAGCCAGCAAAGATATTTCCAGCAAGAGAGCCGAGCATGCTCGCGAGAACGAGATGGCCTACGTCCGCCGGGGGGCGGCCCGTTGCCTTGAGGGCATGGATGGTGAGGAATGACACCAGCATCAGCCAGCCCAGGCCGGTGAAGCGCGCGAAGATGAGCCGGATGAGTCGCGGTTGTTCGGTTAGCATCACCGGCAGCTGGCGCAGATAAGCCTTGTAAGACGGTTGCGGCAGGCGCAGTGGATGTGGATCGGTTGTTTCCCGCATCAGCAACTGCGCGCAGAACGACAGCGCGAGGAAAGCAAAGCAGATGAGATGCAGCCAGGCGTAACCAGCGGCATCTGAATGGCGGGAGAGCATCCAGTGAATGACTGGCCCTGCGGCGAGACCGATGACACCTTGAATGACGTAGCGGATGGCCCAACCTGATGCGCGCAGGTGTTCGGGTATCATGCGAGTGACCATCTCCATCCAGGCGTTTACGCCCACACCGCCGATCAAGCCGGAAATGATGGGTGTGAGCACGACGATGGGCAGCAGCACGGCGCGCGATTGCGGCAGTGAGAACATGAGCAGCGCGGCGATGAGATAGGGCAACCGCTGCACTGCGCCGAATAAAACCACGAATGGTTTCAAGTGATGCAATCGTTCGACCAGCGGTGCCACAAACAACCCCAGCACCGAGAACGATGCCGGCAGCAGCACCGGCATCAGGGCAACGAGATTGACTGAGCCGCCGAGCGACTTGACGAAAGAGGGCAGCACCGTCTCCGGTGAGATGAAGGCCAGCCCGGACATGTAGCATCCGCCTTCAAGACAGTGCATCCAGAAGTTGCGGCGGAGATGGTGATCTTTGTGGGCCACGCGCAGAATTTCAGTGCAGGCAGGCTGGCCAAATCAACTTTCCTGAAACAGCACTCGGCCACACTGCTCGCACTGCGTGATTTCTTCGTCCGCCTTGAGTTTGTATTGCGTGCCAATGACCACAGTGACGTGGCAACCCTGGCAGATGGGGCCCAGCAGCGGCACCACGGCGGCATCGCCTTTGCTCTTCATGAGCCGGTTGTAAAGACTGAGCGCATCAGGATCGACGGCGGCGGCAAGCTGGGCGCGATCAACCTTAAGTTCGGCCAGTTGAGCTTCGACATTTTTTCCACGCTCAGCGATGGCGGCCAGTTCTTCGTCCACGTGTTTTTTCGTTTCAGCAAGTTTTAAGTTGGCCTGAACATGAGCGGGCTTTACTGCCTCGAGCTGCCCCATGAATTCCAGTTCCTGGTCTTCCAGCGCTCGCACTTCGTTCTCGTAGCGCGTGACCTCGTGGGACAGCGCCTGGAACTCCTCGTTTTTGCGCGTCTGAAACTGCTGTTCCTTGATGCGCGCGATGCTGGTGCGGCGGGTCTGGGCGTCAAGATCGAGGCTCTTGATTTTCAATTCTACTTCACGCACCGCGGCGAGCGCATTGGCGACGGCGGCTTCATCATCCTCCAGACGAGACTTAGCGCGTTGCTGTAGAAGCGGGAGTTCTTTCAGGTCTTTGGTGAGTGCGCGGATGCGTTGATCGCGATCTTGCAGGACGAGGAGTTGTTGGACGACAGCTAACATAAGTGGGAATGATGAATGATGACTTTTGAATGATTAGTTAATAAAGCTCGACGGGTGAGCGTTTGCCGTCTTCAACGCTGAGGTTCTTGGCACCGGTTTCGCCGAGGGTGTCGACACGGAGCTGCCAGATTTCGGCATTGATGGCGGCGAATTCCTCCAAGGAAAACTTCGACGGTTTGCTGAGCTTGCGCTTGGTCTTTTCAACGCGGGCGAGAGCGTCATGCACCACGGGATTGGGCAGGGCTTCGAGATGCAGCTTGGCTTGCTCGACCATCTCCAGTCTATGGCAGATCATGACCATGTCGTTGCCCGCCTTAATGGCTTCTTGGATCGCCTGCTCGAAGGTGACTTCGTTGAGGATGGCACCCATATCGAGATCGTCGGTCATGGCGAGACCGTCAAAGCCGAGTTGGTCGCGCAGAAGTTTTTGCACGATATTGTGCGAGAGCGAGGCTGGCCAGCGCTCGTTGTCCGGGTCGAAGGCTTGGTAGTTTGCATGGCAGACCATCACGCTGTCGAGCTCCGGCATGAGGGTGCGATAGGGGAGCAGTTCTTCGCGCTCGAGGGCTTCACGCGATTTGGTGATGACAGGCAGGAACTCATGCGGATCGCATTCTGCGGGGCCGTAACCTGGGAAGTGTTTGGCGCAACTGAGCACGCCCGCGCCGCGCATGGCGCGATTGAACACGCCAGCGTTGTTCACTACCTCTTGCGGATCGCGTCCGTAGCAGCGGCCTTTGAGTGAGTTGTCGGCGTTGTCGTCGTAGCTGATGTCGAGCACCGGGCACAGATCGAGATTGATGCCGAAGAGGCGCAAAAGATTTCCGGTCAGTCTTCCGTGCTGCTTGATGAGAGTGCGATCGCCTTTCTCGCGAAGCTGCTGCGCGTTCGGTGGTTCCTGTCCGATGTAGCGCAGGCGCGACACGCGGCCGCCCTCTTGGTCGATGGTGATGATCGGCTCGATCTCGCTCAGGTCGCGCAGGTCATCACAGAGTTTTCTCAATTGAGTGGCATCCTGCAAATTCCGGCTGAACAGGATGAAGCCGCCGGGCTGGAGTTTTTTTAATCGAGCGGCTGTTGCGGTGTCGAGTTCGGGGCCGGGGATTCCGGTGAGCAGGAGTTGGCCGAGCAGGGCGGAGTTGGCAGGCATGGAGGGGCAGACTAGCGGCGGGAGCGGGGGACGCAAGTTTCTCCGCAGGCGGTAATTTCACAATCAATTGATGATAGAAAATGGCGATTCGCTGGTTTATTAGAGGCAACCATGAAAAAGCTGCTCCTCCGCGTTTTGTTTTCCGTCGCCCTTGTCGCCCAGGTAAACTCCCGTCTTGCTGCCGCTGACGACGGATTTGTCAGTTTGTTCGACGGAAAAACTTTGGAGGGCTGGGAGCAGCACAGCGGGAAGGCGGAATATCGCGTGGAAGACGGAGCCATCGTGGGCAAGACCGTGGTCAATACGGAGAATTCCTTCATGTGCACCAAGAAGAAGTATGGCGACTTCATCTTTGAGTTTGAGTTCAAGGTTAACCCGAAGATGAATTCCGGCGTGCAGTTCAGGAGTGAATACTACACGAAAGAAACGGAAGCCGAGATCAGCGGGAAGAAGCACAAGTTCCCGGCTGATCGCGTGTTCGGCTATCAGTTTGAGATCGACCCTAGTGCCCGGGCTTTCACCGGCGGCATTTATGATGAGGCGCGACGCGGCTGGCTGTTTGACTTGAAGAACAACGAGGCGGCGCGCAAGGCTTTCAAGCAGGGTGAGTGGAATCAGGGTCGCATCGAGTGCAAGGGCGACAGCATCAAGACCTGGATCAACGGGGTGGCTGCGGCTGATCTCAAGGATGGCCTGACCAAGGAAGGCTTCATCTGTCTTCAGGTTCACAGCATTGGTAAGAGCGTCGAGCGCGCGGGCGAGGAAGTGAGCTGGCGTAATCTTCGGATCAAGGAGCTTAAATAGTTTCCGAAGAACTTTTACTGTGCTCCGGCATCGAAGATCGTATGATTTCTCATGGAACTCGATCTTGAAGGAGAACATGCCAGTCGGGCTTACACGCTGCTGGCCTCGCTGGTGACGCCACGACCCATTGCCTGGGTTACGACGCTCGGTCCCGATGGCGTGGTCAACGTTGCGCCGTTTAGTTTTTTCAATGTTCTGGGCGCGGACCCGCCCATCGTTGGTTTTTGTCCCGGCGACCGCGATGACGGCACGCCGAAGGACACGGCGCGCAACATCCGGCTTTCACATGAATTTGTGGTCAATCTGGTGGACGAGTCCGTGGCTGAGGCCATGAATCACACGGCGGCTTCGTTGCCTTATGGTGAAAGTGAGATTAAGCACGCGGGTTTGAGCACATTATCATCATCGGTCGTGAAGCCTCCGCGGATTGCGGAATCGCCCGCGAGCCTGGAGTGCGCGGAGTGGGGCACGCTGCAGATTGGCGGCAACCGGCTCATCATCGGACTGGTGAAGCGCGTTCATGTGCGCGATGAGCTGATTGATCCCGCGACGTTGCGTATTCGCAGCGAGCTTCTGCACACCGTTGGGCGGATGGCGGCGCCGCATTGGTATTGCCGGACGGACGATAAGTTTGAAATGAAGCGGCCGGAGTAAAGTGGCGTGGCGGAATTCTTTCGCATTTGAAATTATTCGCATCTCGCCGACACGTCCGTTCATGATCGTCATTCGCCGTTTTGTTCTGTTTGTTTCCGCTCTGCTGCTGGCAAGTTGTGCCACTCCGCCGCCGCAGGTTTTTAGTGGCGCGCAAAGCGGGCCGTTCCGGCTGGGCTTGGATGTGCTGGCCGGAAATGGCTACGATCTCCTGCGCGGGAAGCGCATTGGCTTGATCACGAATCAGACCAGCGTCACCGGTTCCGGCACCTCCACGCGGGTGGCGATGAAGCGCGCGGGGGTGAATCTGGTGGCGCTCTATGCGCCGGAGCACGGCATTGATGGCACGGTGGGTGCGGGTCGGCACTTTGGGAATCAGCGTGATTCTGCGACGGGTTTGCCGATATATTCGCTTTATGGTGCGACGCGCAAGCCGACGCCGCAGATGCTGGCGGGCATCGATATGCTGGTGTTCGACATCCAGGACATCGGCTGTCGCAGCTACACTTATATCAGCACCATGATCGTCTCCATGGAGGCTTGTGCGGAGAACGGAAAAGAATTTACGGTGCTGGATCGTCCGAATCCGCTCGGTGGTCTGCGCGTGGAAGGGCCATCGGTTTCGCCATCGTGGAAGTCATTCGTCAGCCAGGTGCCGACGCCTTACGTCCACGGGATGACGGCGGGAGAACTGGCGATGATGGCCTGCGGCGAAGGCTGGGTGAAACGACCGCATTTGCATGTGGTGAAGATGCAGGGCTGGGGAAGAAACATGGTGTGGCAGGATCTGGGGCTGGGCTGGCGGCGGACTTCGCCTAACATTCCAAATGGAATGTCGCCGTTTAATTATGTGGCCACTGGAATTTTAGGTGGTGCGGCGTCGGTGGATGTCGGCATCGGCTGGGGCGAGCCCTTTGCCTATGCTGGTGGAGCGGGAGTGAATCCGCAGGCCATGGCCGAGGCTTGCCGGCGCATGGGTTTTTCGGATGTGGGGTTCACGCCTTATTCGCATGGTGGATTCGGCGGGGTAAAGCTTTCATATAGTCCGCGCACATCCGCCAGTCTCACGGCGCTGGATGTTTATCTGCTGGCGGAAATAAATCGTCAGACTCGGGGCGCGGCAGTGGGCAGGTTGCGGGGCGATCAGCTTTCGCTTTTTAACAAGGTCTACGGGAGTGATTCGCTCTATCGTGATCTGCGGCGCGGAGTGCCAGCGTCGCGCATAGTGGCTTCCTGGGCGGGCTTTGAAAATAATTTCCGCATGAGAAGGCAGCGTTATCTGCTCTATTGAGCCGGATCGGAACAAAACAGCTCGGAACGACTCTCACTTCACATGGCAAAAAAAGCATCCACCAAGAAAGCGGCAAAGAAGGCAACAAAAAAAGCAGCGAAGAAAACCGCTGCGCCAGTTCCTACATCCGAGGGCGAACTTTTGGCCCGGGCTGCAGCGGATTATGCTGATACCAAAAAAGCTGAGGACATCGTCATCCTGGACGCGCGCGGCATTTCGCCCATCACGGATTATTTTGTCATCTGCACCGTGTCGTCGCTGCCGCAACTTCGCGCCGTCCGCAATGAAGTCTGGGAAAAGCTGATCGAGCACCACGGCATCCGGCCCTTGGTGCGTGATGACAACTTCGAAAGCATGTGGCTCATCCTGCATTACGGTGATGTGATGGTGCACATTTTCCTCAAGGAAAAGCGCGAATTCTACGCGCTGGAAGATTTGTGGAATGACGCGCCGCGCGTGAAGTGGTCGCCGCCAGGGCCGCCTGCTGCGGCAAAGAAGAAGGTGGCGCGGAAAGCGGTGAAGAAGTAAGTGAAGGAGTGAAAGAACGGGAACGCGGGCACTCTTGCCCGCATGTCATTGAAATGGCGGCGAAGCCGCGCAGATGAATGAAGCGGACAGGAGTGCCCGCGCTCCCCTTTTGAATGAAGCGGTCGAAGTGGGTCGGCAGCCCTCTGCCGATCTTTAGGCGCAAGGATGTCGGCAGAGGGCTGCC
>JAIOQF010000093.1 GCA_021413535.1 Verrucomicrobiota bacterium | reverse complement strand
TTTGGAGGCGGTCGATGACCTCCTCATCCACACCGGGTTCGAGTTCTACCAGAAGTTCAATCTCATCCATGTTATCCACCATGCGATGTTCAATTTGAAATTCAGCCACCTCTGAAAAACGACGCACGATGTTCTCAATAGCGCTGGCATAAATGTTCACGCCACGGACCACCGCCATGTCGTCAGTCCGGCCCAGCACGCCCCCTTCGAGGTAGAGCTTCTCACCGACGCGATGTTTGCAGACCCAGTCGCCGGTCCGGTAGCGCAGAAGCGGACAGGAGGTGCGGTCGAGTGTGGTGAGCACCAGTTCGCCTTCCTGGCCGTCGGCAACTTCAGCGCCGGTTTTGGGATCGATAATTTCCGCGATATACGCATCCTCGATCACGCAGAGTGACGCGGGCCGCTCCGGATCTTCATAGCTCACAGGACCCACCTCGGACATGCCGTGATGATCAAACACTTGGGCACCGCGCCAAAGTTCCTTCAGTCGCGTGCGAATCGTCGGCAGGCAACCACCTGGCTCGCCCGCCACAATGATGCGCTTCACTTTGATCTGATCCAGGCTGACGCCACTGGCCACGCCAATATTTTCGCCAAGACGCAGGGCATAAGTTGGCGTGCAGCAGAGCACGTTGGCTCCCATGCGCGCCATCATTTCCAACCGTGCCTGACTGCTGAGTCCGCCACCGGGAATGACCAGACAATCCCGCGCTGCCGCCTCGAACGCAGTCCAGAATCCGAGAAAGGGCCCGAACGAAAATGCGAAGAAGATGCGGTCACCCGCTTTCACTCCGGCAGTCTTGAAGACGGTGCGCCAGCAGGCGAGCATGGACTCCCAACTGGCCGGTGTATCCAGCATGATGAGCGGCTCACCCGACTGAGTGCCAGTGGTTTGACAGAAGCGTGTGTAGCGCGAAAGCGGCTCCGTGAAATTCGATCCCAGCGGCGGCTGCGCCACTCGATCATTCATGATGTCAGCCCTCGTGGTGAAGGGAACCACTCTAAAAAAATCGTCAAGACTTTTTATCTCTGTCGCCGCCATCGGCAGACCGGCGTCGCGCAACCGGCGACGATTGAAATTATCCGAAAATGAAATCTTTGTCAGCAGGGCACTGAGCTTCTCAAACTGGCGGTCCCGCAAACAGACCTTCGCCCCCGGCAGCGGCAGTGCATGAGTGCTGGTCATTTCGTTAGCGCTCATAGCTCAGTCGGGCTTTGTTTCCTCGGGCGTGCGATCATATATCTGCTTAATGCTTCGCCTCTGCAGGTGCGGCGGGCTTGACCGCGTGAGGTGTGATCACCGGGGCGAACTTCGCTACCAGCACCGTGCCGGTCACGGCAAGAAGGACTCCGACTATGAACAACGGCAGTGATTTAAAACTCGAATCGCGCCAATGCGTGGCCATCGATACCAGCGAGTTCACCACAGGCGCGCCACCGAAAACGATGGGCATGACCGCAGTCGCAGCGAGTGCGCCGAAACCGCCTTTGCCAGCAGCTTCACCCAGCGCGAGCACCAGTGTGAAGGCACCCGCGGCACCGGCAATGCCCGCGACAAAAGCAATCGTAAACCCCGACGTGCCGAAAGTGAAGGTCGCGCCGCGCCCCTTGAGCACAAAACCGGCGATCACCCCGATCACTGCATAGGCTACGCAGACCATGAGGAAGGCCTTGATCCCCGCGTTCGCACCTTCAACAGTCGGAGGCCGCACTGCTGCATCCGGCATCGCACCACGCCCCATGTGAAGAATCACGCCGTAGACGCCCCAAAAAAATACCGTCATTAATGCATAGGTGAGCCAGTTCATTTTCATGTTTGGTTATAGTTGGAAAATTCTGAGATAAAATTTGAATTTCTCAGCAGCACTTCCGCTGTCAGGCTCAAGCTGACGCGGGCCTCAGCAGAAGTTCAGGTGGAGCGGCCTCGATCTTCAAACGAATGCGCTGCGGAATTTCAACGGCGATCATGCCATCCCCCGCCGCATTCTTGCGAACACAGACAGCGGCGATGCGCCCCTCCGCGGCCAGCTTCCCATCCTTTTTTCGGATGCGAAAAAGATACCGCACCGAGCGCGAACGCACTTCTTCGACCAGCAGTTCCACTTCAACTTCATCCTCAAACTTCAACGGAGCGAGGTAATCACAGGTCGCCGACACCCTCGGCCAGCCCACCCGTTCTTCCGCCGGAGCGTGTTCCGGCCGATCCACTACACTCAGCCCCAGCGAGCGGAAAAAGGCGTGCTCGGCGCGCTCCATCAGCCGGAAAAAATTCGCGAAGTGCATGATGCCCGCCATGTCCGTCTCATGAAAATGGACGTGATCGTTATAGACAAAGCGATGGGCCATGTGTGGCGCACCATCGCGGGAACAGCGGCTATCGCAATGGAAAAATGGCCGGCATCGTTCATCATTTCGAGCGTCAGTCTTTTATTGCGCATTTTTATGCAGTGCGAAAAACATCTTCCCTCCCCCGCCGATCCATGCCATGCTCCGCAGTCAGAAAGCACTGCCTATCGTCACCGTGAAAACACCCGCTGCGGCATCGACAAAGAAACATTCTGCAAAAGAAAGTTTTCTCAAAGCCTACCGGCACATGCTCAGCGCCCGCCTGCTGGAGGACCGGCTCGCCGCCCTCTACCGCGCCGGAGGCAAAATCGTCGGCGGCGTCTATCTGGGCCGCGGACAGGAGGCATTTAGCGTGGCACTCGCAGTTCAATTAAAAAAGGGCCGCGACATCTACGCTGGACTCATCCGCGATCAGGCTGGTCGACTGGCCTTCGGTGAACCGCTGCTCGACACTACCCGCACCTATCTCGGGTCTGCGCTTGGCCCCATGCGCGGGCGCGACGGAAACATCCATCGAGGCCGACCGAAAGAAGGCATGCCGGCCATGATCTCGCATCTGGGCACGACGATCAGTGTTGTCTCGGGCATGTTGCTGGCCCGCCGACTTCAAGGCCGGCTGGAGGATGCCGTCGGCGCTGCCACCATCGGCGATGGCGCGACTTCCACTGGAGCGTTTCACGAAGGCTTGAACATGGCCGCCGTGGAAAAACTTCCGCTGGTCGTAGCCATAGCCAACAATCAATTTGCCTACTCCACGCCCACCAACCGTCAGTTCGCCTGCACTGACCTCGTTGATCGAGCCCGCGGATATGGCGTGGAAGGTTACAAGGTCGACGGCACTGACCTCGGGGCTTGCCTCGAGGTCTTTGAAAACGCCGTCAAACGCGCCCGACAGGGCCACGGACCACAAATGATCGTTGGAACTCTCTTGCGCCTCAGTGGTCACGGCGAGCACGATGATGCCTCATACATACCGCCCGTCATGCGCCAGTCCGATCTCGGGCGCGACTGTCTGCCGATGTCCGAGCAAACGATCCGCTCCAACAAGTGGCTGACCGAATCTGAATTCGACTCCCTTCGTATTGAAGTGCTGCAGGAAATCGACCAGGCATTCGCCCAGACCATGCAGGAACCCGCACCCGATGCCTACAAAGAAACCTGGTCATCCTTCTCCACACTCGAACTCGCCGAAGGCTGGCAGGTGCGCTAACTGAAAGGGATAAGAAAAAAGGTGTAAGGGACAAGTGATGCTCGGTTGATTTTCCTTTTCTCTTGCCCCTTATCCCTTTTCTATTTTCTCTTATCCCTCTCCCCCATGTCCCTCACCTACCTGGAAGCCATTCGCGAAGCGCAATATGAAGCGCTGCGGCGTGATCCGAATGTTTTTCTCTACGGCCAGGACATCGGAGCGTTCGGCGGCGCGTTCAAAGCCACTAAACGTCTGGTCGATGAATTTCCCAAACGCGTGCTCGATGCCCCGATCAGCGAAGACGCGATGGTCGGCGTGGCCATCGGAGCTGCTCTGGAAGGGGCGCGACCTATCGTAGAAATGCAGTTCGCCGACTTCAGCGCCTGCGGATTTAATCAGATCGTAAATCAAGCCGCGACGCATTACTGGCGCACCGGCGTCCCTTGTCCCATCGTCATTCGTCTGCCCAGCGGCGGCACGGCAGGCAGCGGCCCCTTTCACAGCCAGAGCATGGAGAGCATCTACGCGCACTATCCAGGCTTGGTCATCCTCACGCCCGCGACGGTTGAAGATGCGTATCACATGCTGCTGGATGCAGTCGCACTCGACGACCCCGTCGTTTTCTGCGAGCATAAATTTCTTTATTACCATCTCAAGGCCGACTCGCTGCCGGACGAAGCCATGCCCATCGGCAAGGCGCGCATCGCCCGACCCGGTCGTCACGCCACCATCGTCACTTATTCAGCGATGGTGCACGAATCCATCCGCGCCGCCGAGGAACTTCAGCAAGACGGCTATCAGATCGAAGTGGTGGACTTACGCAGCGTGAAGCCCATGGACACCGAGACCATTCTCGGCAGCGTCGCCCGCACCGGTCGTCTGCTCTGCGTAGGCGAAAGCTTCCCTTGGGGCGGAGTCTGCGCTGAAGTCATCGCCCGAGTCGTCGCTGATGGATTCCATCTGCTCGATGCTCCGCCGCAGCGATTGAACTCCAAGGACACCCCCATCCCCTATCATCCCAATCTCTGGCGCGCCCATCGCCCCACCGCCCTCTCCATTGCCGCAGCCTTGCGCAAGCTCTTGCAAGACTAAAGTCTTCATCGTTCATCCTTCCTCATTTC
>JAIOQF010000032.1 GCA_021413535.1 Verrucomicrobiota bacterium | reverse complement strand
TCGGTGGGGTTGATGAGAGTTTCCATTTTGTTGATTAGTCTTGGTGGAGAAGGGAGCGCGGGCACTCTTGCCCGCTTTAGTTGTAGAGGCGGCTTCGCCGCGAATTTGTTGATGCGGACAGGAGTGTCCGCGCTCCTGTTTTAAAAATAGCCTTCCTTTTTGCGATCTTCCATCGCGGTCTCGCTGCGCTTGTCATCGGCGCGGGTGCCGCGTTCGGTCTGGCGGGCTGCAGCCACTTCGGCCAGGACTTCATCGAGCGTCCCCGCAGTCGAAAGCACCGCGCCGGTGCAGGTGGCATCGCCGACCGTGCGGAAGCGGATGGTCATTTCCTTCACGCGCGGCTTTTCTTCATCGAGCAGCGGAATCAGACCCGTGCTGGCATCGAGCAGCTGGCCGTGGCGTTCGATGATCTTGCGCTGATGGCTGAAATACAAACTCGGCAGCGGGATGTTTTCCTGGCGGATGTATTGCCACACATCCATTTCGGTCCAGTTGCTCAGGGGGAACACACGGAAGTGTTCGCCGAAATGCTTGCGACCGTTGAAAATGTTCCAGAGTTCCGGCCGCTGGTTCTTCGGATCCCACTGTCCAAACTCATCGCGGTGCGAGAAGAAGCGTTCCTTCGCCCGCGCTTTCTCTTCATCGCGCCGCCCACCGCCGAGACAGGCATCAAACTGATTTTTTTCGATCGTGTCCA
The DNA here is from genome assembly GCA_021413535.1 of Verrucomicrobiota bacterium. Taxonomy (GTDB): domain Bacteria; phylum Verrucomicrobiota; class Verrucomicrobiia; order Verrucomicrobiales; family Verrucomicrobiaceae; genus VFKE01. The sequence goes on along the minus strand of JAIOQF010000032.1, from coordinate 16,090 downwards.
GCAGTGTGACCGTTTGCAGCTTGTTGCGGCTGGCGTTGTGGCCCTTCTCCTCTTGGACGCGACCCTCATCAATGCTCTGCTGCACGGAACCGACCACCAATTCAGCTTTCATCTCCTTCACGAACCAGTCGCGATACTCCATGGCCTCCGGGAAATTATGACCGGTGTCCACATGCAGCAGCGGGAACGGCAGCCGCGCGGGATGGAAAGCCTTGCGCGCCATCCAAGCCATGATGATGGAATCCTTGCCGCCGGAAAACAGCAGCGCTGGCTTGGTGAACTGCGCCGCTGTTTCGCGAAGCACATAGATGGCTTCGCTTTCGAGAAATTGGAGATGGGTGATGTCAGACATGAAATTCAATTCTTATCGGTAACAAGTTTCGCGTGCAGTCCGCACTCGTGTTTCTCATCACCCTTCGCGGGATCGTAGTAGGTGCGTTCGTTGGGCAGAGAGTATTCCGCGAGATAGGCGTCCATCTCGACCGGTGTCCAATCAAGGATCGGGTTGACCTTGAGGCACTGGAATTTTTCATCCCACATCACCGGCTGAAGCGAGGCGGCGCGCTGAGGATTCTGCTCTTTGCGCAAGGCTGTGATCCAAACTGTCGGTGCCAGTTCGCGCATTCCGCGCTCGAAAGGCTCCAGCTTCATGATCCGACTGAAACTTTCCACGCGCTCAACTTCATCGGGCATCGGGACGTTGCCGCCGTTGATCGCCAACCAGTGGGCGGCGGTCATCTTTGGAAGATAGGGGTTCAAATTCAGCCCGAGCTGGGCGCGGCATTTTTCCGCAAATTGGTAAGTCTCGGGAAGGTTCGTGCCGTGATCCACCCAGAGCACGGGAATGTCCGCCTGAGCCTGCACTCCTAAGTGTAAAATAATCGCCTCGTAGGGACGGAAATTCGTGGTGACGATAGCCCTTCCCGCCCCACGTTCAACTGCCCAGCGGGTAAGCTCCTGTGGGGAAAGTCCTCGCACTGAGGCGTTAAGGTCGGTGATTTTGGCTGGATTCATCGGGCAAGGAGTTTAAACCACCTTACCCGATGTGGCAAGTAGGAATTTAATTGCCAAGCAATCAAAATTCCATTTTGGACTGATCTTTATTTCCTCAAGCCGCGCTCTTATCCACCCGCTTCCGCACCAGCGGCGGACGATCACCTTTGACCACCGCTTCGGTCAAAGTCACGCTGCGCACATCGCGGCGACTGGGGATATCATACATCACGTCGAGCATGATGCGCTCCAGGATGCTGCGCAGTCCGCGGGCACCGGTGCCGCGCTTGAGCGCCTCGCGCGCCATGGCGATGAGGGCGTCCTTATTCACCTGCAGGTCCACGTTGTCCATGCCCAGCAACTTTTGATACTGCTTGATAAGCGCGCTCTTGGGCTCGGTCAGCACGCGCACCAATTCCTCCTCGGTCAGCGCATCCATGGACACGGTGACGGGAAGGCGGCCGATGAATTCAGGGATCAGACCGAAGGCCAGCAGATCCTCGGGCTGCACATCTCGCTTCAACTCATCTTCTTTCATCCCACGCGTCTGAATGTCGGAGGCGAATCCCATGGTCTTGTGACCGCGACGGCGCTTGATGATCTGCTCCAGCCCGACAAACGCGCCGCCGCAGATGAAGAGGATGTTCTCCGTGTTCACCTGGATGTATTCCTGCTGCGGATGCTTCCGTCCGCCCTGCGGCGGGACGTTGCAAACCGTGCCTTCGAGAATTTTCAAAAGCGCCTGCTGCACGCCCTCACCGCTGACATCGCGCGTAATGCTGACGTTCTCGGTCTTGCGGCCGATCTTGTCGATTTCATCAATATAAACGATGCCGATTTCCGCGCGGGCCACATCATAGTCAGCCGCCTGGAGCAGACGCAGGATGATGTTTTCAACATCCTCGCCGACATAACCGGCCTCCGTCAACGTGGTGGCATCGGCGATGCTGAAGGGCACGTTCAGTATACGGGCCAGCGACTTGGCCAAAAGTGTTTTTCCACAGCCCGTCGGGCCGAGCAGCATGACATTGCTCTTCTCCAACTCGACTTCGCTGTATTCATGCAGCGATGTCGTTTTACGATCCATGTTCGCCTGGAGACTGAGCACCCGTTTGTAGTGATTGTGCACGGCAACGCTGAGCACTTTTTTCGCGTGCTGCTGGCCGATGACATGCTGCTCCAGTGAAGCCATGATGTCCGCAGGCTTCGGCACCACGAGCGGCGGATGCGCGTCCAGCTCGGACGATGTCTCCTTGTCGAGGATGGTCTTGCAGACGCCAATGCAGTTGTCGCAGATATACACGCCGGGGCCCGCGATGAGCTTTTTGACTTCCGCATGGCTTTTGCCACAGAAGGAGCAGATGGTGAGATTGGAGGCGCGAGCCATGGAGTTCGGTGAGAATTAACTCAAGGAAATGTCGCACGTTCAGTGCAAGGAACGCAAGCAAATAGTGGCGCCGGACTTGAGTAATAAATGAAACGAAGTTCTTTCCGCCAAGGACCGGATGTGATATGCCGTCTGCCACATGAAAGTTTTCTGCATCTCCGGCCTGCTTGCATCAGCAATGGCGCTGACCAGCTGCGGGCTCGCGCAGGCTCCCCTTAACATGATGAGCCGGATGCTCTATAAAGGCGGAAACATGATGAACATGCGCGCCGAAAACAACAAATCACCGGAAGATTTCCAACTGGAATCCAGCGAAGTCAAAAGCGCACTGGCCAGCCGGGAAAATCGTGACGCTGAACCACAGGTTGCCGGAGCCGGACTGGCGTTGCGCTGATGTTTGGACTGTGCCATTCGCCATCTCCACAGGAAGATCGGCCCGCTGCCCTATCCCATGATTGAGGCGAGTTCCTCGCGCAACCGCTCCATCGGCAATCCCTTCACATTCGACCACGAGCCCGCCACGCGCTCGATGATCATCGCGCTCTCGTCCTGCACCGCGTAGGCACCAGCCTTGTCGAGCGGTTGAATGCGCGAATGATAATCGCGGATCACTGAATCACTGAGCACTTTGAAGGAAACATGGCTGATGACGTGAAAGCCATGCACATCCGATCCGCCGCCAGCGACGATAGCCACCCCTGTGCACACTTCATGCGTGCGACCGCTCAGGCGACGAAGCATCTCGGCGGCCTCATCAAGATCACGCGGTTTTCCAATGGGTTTCCCATCTAAATAGACCAACGTGTCCGCGCCGATCACGACGGCCTCCACCCGCAGGCGGGCCACAGCCAGCGCCTTGAGCTTCGCATTCTCCACAGTCAGATCTTCGCAACTCAAGCTCTCGTCGTGAGCCTCCGCAACATCCGGAACGACAATTTCAAAATTATAGCCCGCCTCCAGCATCAGCTCCGAGCGGCGCGGCGAAGCCGATGCCAGAATCAAACTCGATTTGTCTTCCATCTTGTTTTTCATCTCCCCCGCGCCATCACTGCTCCTGCAGCTGCAGCACTTCGTCTGCGCGCACCAGCGCGTCCTTGCCATTGATCGCTCGATCGCGCCTCTTTTAAAACGATTTGCCGCGCGCTGCAACCTTGATAGTTTGCCCGGATGTCGTGGATATTTTTTCGCCAAGCTTTAGCCAACTGGAGGGCCACCGGAGCCATCGCCCCCTCATCCGCCAAGCTGGCGCATCAAATGATCCGGGCGGCGGGAGTCGAAACTGCGCAGTGCATCCTCGAACTCGGACCCGGCACTGGACCTTTCACCTCGCAAATTTCCTCTGCCATGCCGGCTGGCGCCCGTTACCTCGGACTGGAAATGAATCCGGCCTTCGTCGCCACGCTCCGCGCCCGGTTTCCCAGCTTGCGTTTTGAGACCGCACCCGCGCAGGAGTTTGATTATGCGGAATTCCTCGGGCCGGAAGGCAGCTTTGACGTCATCGTCAGCGGCCTGCCCTGGACCGCGTTTCCCGAGACTTTGCAGGTCGCCATCCTCGATCAAGTCATGCCGCTGCTGCGCAAGGGCGGGGTGCTGGTGACTTTCGCCTACAGCGGATTTCATCTGCTGCCGAATGGACGACGCTTCCGTTCGCTGCTGCGCGAGCGCTGCTCGCGGCTCGAAACCTCGAACACTGTCTGGCCCAACCTGCCGCCCGCGTTCGTCTACTCAGCAGTGAAATAACCCCGGATCAAACCAGGCCAGCGGTCAAGGCGTGATCTTCGGATAGACTTCGGCCACCTTGGCCTTCATCTCCTTGCCGGGCTTGAATTTCACCACGGTCCGCGCCGGAATTTCCATGTCGCTGCCGGGCTGGTTCGGATTGCGGCCAACTTTTGGTTTTGTCACGCGCACTTCAAAAGTGCCGAATCGCCGCAACGTCACCTCATTGCCCTTGGCTAGTTCCTCGGTGATAAGATCCAGCGAGGCCTGAAAGACCCCGAAGACCTGGGCTTGAGTGAGGCCGCAGCGGTTGCTGAGCTCGATGACAAGTTCGCGTTTGGTGACAGTGGCCATATTTTGAATTCGCTCGTTATTTCAGTCAATTCTCTGAGATTCCCCTGCTTGCGCCATCATGCAACGGAAAAAACAAGTTCGCGACCAATCTAGGTTTTTTCCGTGGTAATTTCACTTGCCGTGCGAAAGTGCATCTTCGCGACCTTGTCGAGAATGTCCCGCCCGTGTCGCGCCACCAGTTCGGCGGCGTTCTGTTTCACCGCCGGGGAAACCCCCTTGGGCAACGGCACGCCGTGACGTTCCCCCGCAGCATCCAGCCATTGCACGAAACCTTCGCGCGCGAAGATGGAGGCCGCAGCCACAGCCGGATCGCTTTCCGCCTTGGTCCGCTGTTCCAGCTTGATGGTCTTGCCCCGCGCTTGCAGAGCGCGCTCCAAAACTTTCGGATTAGCAAACTGGTCGCTCAACGCCCGCGGACAGTCGGGCACGCGCTCCAGCAGATTCTCAATAACCTTTGCATGACCCCAGGCCAGCAGCTTGTTCAAGTTGCCGAACTTTTCGTAGAGTTCGTTGTAACGCTGAGGCCCCAGCACGATGACCTCATGAATGACACCCGCCTCTCGCATTTGTTTTGCGAGAGTTCCAATGCGGCTGTCACTTCCGATGCGCTTGCTGTCCATCACCCCCAGCTCGCGCAGCCTTCGTGCCATGTTTTCATCCACATAGGCACCCGCCACCACCAAGGGTCCGAAAAAATCCCCTTTCCCGCTCTCGTCCACACCGATGTGAGGCTGGAACATTTCCGGATGATGCACCTGCTCATAACCCAGTTCTGCCACGCCCAGCACCTCGGGCTCCAGCGTAAACTGCACAAAGTGTTCCGTGCCCTTCCCCTGCACCAAAATCTTCGGCCCTTTTTCATAAACCGCCACGTTGACCTTCTCCGCCTTGTTGATCGCCGCATAGAGGCAATAAGGTTTTTCCTCCAGCACAAAACCTTTTTCTTCCAGCATCGCGCGCAATTTCTCCGCCTGTGCGGTCGTCAGCGGCTTGGTGTAACTCGTGGGTGCGGGCATGAGAAGCGGAATGATGAATGATGAATGATGAATGACGAGCAAATTTCTTGGCAAGGATCACCGGACCTGCCCGATTTGATTCACTTTCTACCCTCGACAACAGCCGGTTCATCCATCACTCATCACTTATCAATCATAACCCGCCACTTCTCATCCAACGCGCCTTCGCCGGTGCGCTCGCGCGCTGGTTCAAGATCAGCGGTCGCGACTATCCCTGGCGTCGCACCACCGATCCCTATCCCATTCTGGTCAGCGAAATCATGCTGCAACAGACTCAGATCACAACCGTGCTTGATCGCGGTTATTACGACCGTTGGATGAAACGGTTTCCCGATTTTGCCACGCTGGCCAAGGCATCAGAACATGAAATATTGAAAGCGTGGGAAGGACTCGGTTACTACCGCCGCGCCCGATTCCTCCACAAACTCGCGCAAACCGTTGTCGCAGCTCACGGCGGCATTTTCCCGCGTGACATCACCGCGATCCGTAAACTGCCGGGCATCGGCGACTACACCGCCGGGGCCGTGGCCAGTTTCGCATTTAATGACAAACAGCCGATCGTGGACGGCAATATCGCGCGCGTCCTCTCGCGAATTTTCAATGACGTGACGCCGGTTGATTCCACTGCAGGAAAGAAGCTCCTCTGGCAACGCGCCACCATACTCGTCCGCGCCTCAGCCAGCGCACGCATCCACAACTCTGCCTTGATGGAACTCGGCCAGACCGTCTGCAAATCTGCCACACCCGATTGCAAAAGTTGTCCCGTAAAAAAATTCTGCGCTGCAACCGATCCAGCATCGCTCCCGGTAAAGTCGAAACGCACTCAGATCACCGAGGTCATCGAGCACGTCTATTTTCAACAGACTGCCGCCGGCGTGCTCCTCGAACAGGAAACCGGCAGTCGCCGCACCGGCCTGTGGAAACTGCCCGCGCTGCCGGTGATGAAGCGATTACCAAAGACACTGCACACCAGCACTTACACGATCACGCGCTATCGCGTCACGCTCCACGTTCACGCTGCGCCGTCGCATCAAATCAGCCTTCCATCACTCCATCATTCCATGATTCCGCTTTCAGACCTAACTTCGCTCCCCATGCCCAGTCCCTATCGCCGAGTCTTGGAAGCATTGGTGAAGGTCAGAACTCAGCGCGATGGCATCACCGCCGGAAGAGCTTCCCGAAGAGCTTTGCCTGCCAGATAAAGTTCGCGCTCGTTGCGCAATGCGGCAGCCATGGCGGTGTTGCCTTCGGAGATCGCGCCAGCCATGGCTCGCTCGGCTACTTCCGCCGCCTCGGCAAAGCGACCACACTCGGCATATGCTGCGGCCAGCGTATGTTGAACGATGGCATGGTTGCCGCCAGAAAGTTGATTGGCCTGCAGCGCCACTTCCAGCGCCCGCGCACCGTTGCGCTGTGCAGCATCTGGACTCGTTGCCAGCATCCAAGCCAGGTTGTTCAACGCGCCCAGTTCCGAGGGACTAAGTTTAAGCGCCGCCTCGTATTGACTAATCGCCTCGCCCATTCGCCCAGCTTGTTTCAGCGCGTTGCCGAGATTTAAATGGGCCAAGGTGTATTCCGGCTCGAGTTCCAGAGCTTCACGGTAATGACTGATCGCCTCATCCACCCGTCCCTTCTGCAGCAGGGCATTGCCCATGTTATAATGCGCCTCAGCGTAATCCGGCTTAAGTTCCAGGGCTTTTTGATAATGCTCAATAGCCTCATCGACCTGTCCATTTCGCAGCAGTAATTCGCCATAGTTGTTTTGCGCTTCTGCCATTTCCGGATTGAGTTGAATCGCCTTCCGATAATGGACGAGCGCCTCATCCATCTGCCCATTATGCAGCAGGGCATTGCCCAGGTTATTTTGCGCCTCGGGGTAATCCGGCTTAAGTTCTAGGGCCTTCTTGAAATGGTTGATCGCCACATCCACCTGGTCTTTTTGCAGAAAGGCATTGCCCAAGTTATAGTGGGACTCGAAGTATTCTGGCCTCAACTCCAGGGCACGATGGTAATGCGAGATGGCCTCATCGACCTGCTTCAATTGCAGCAAAGCATTACCCAGATTATAATGGGCCTCCGCGTAATCTGGATTGAGCAACAGGGCGTGCTGGTAATGAGCGACCGCCTTGTCCGCCTGATCATTTCGCAAGAGGGCGCTGGCCAGATTGTTGTGAGCACCGATAAAATTCGGATTAAGCTCCAGCGCCTTCTGAAAATGGTCGATGGCCTCGTTCCATTTTCCCTCATGGAAAATCACTTTGCCCAAGTTGTTATGGGCGTCAGCATAATTCGGATTAAGTTCCAAGGCCGTCTGGTAATGAGTCTTGGCCTCATCGACCAGCCCGTTTTTATCAAGGGTATAACCTAGGTTGCCATGAGCCAGCCAACTTTCAGGGTTGGTTGTTACTGTCGCGCGCCAGAGTGTTTCAGAATCCTTATATTGACCAGCCTGCTGCCAGGTAAGCACAGCTAAGATCGGCAGCACCAGCAGAGCCAGTCCCCGCAGCAACACCGGCCTGGCCATCCTGGCTTCCAATTGCGCCACGAAAGCCACGCCCAGAGCCAGCAAGGCTGGACTTGAAAGATAGACCCAGCGATCAGCCACGAAGGAATAGAGCATCCCATAGACATTCATGAAACCGAGCACTGGAAACAGCGTTCCAGCAAAACAGAATAGCGCCAACACCGGCCCGCGCCCCAATCGTTTCCGATAAAGCCATGGCACCAACAACGCAGCAACTGCGCCCAATGGAAATAACCATGACAGGCCCGAACCGGCATTCAGTTTCCACCGTGGATAATCCAAACATAGATTCACGGGCCAGAACAGCTTGCCAGCATAAAACCACGGCACCCGCCCAGCGATCAAGAATCGTTCCGGCCAAGATAAATCCCAGCCCGCGCCATCAGCCCCGACGTGATGCTTTTCCAACCAGGCAATTAATAACGACAGCCCGACTGAAAGCGCAAAGAACGGCAGGGTCGGCAGCACATCTTCCCGCCAGCGGATGCGACCTAGTTTCCACCAGCCCAGCAGCAGAAAGACCGGCGGCAGGGCAAAGGCTGTGATCTTAGAAAGCAACGCGCCCAAAAACAAAAGCAGCGCCAGCGCATAAGACCAGCTTCGCCGACGCGGCATTCGTTCCCCCTTCCAGAATGATTGATATCGTCCGTAAGTTAGTAAGGATGCCAGGAAAAACACCATCGAGAGAACGTTTTTGCGCTCGGTGATCCACGCGGTGGATTCGACCATCACCGGGTGCAGCGCAAAGAGCGCGCCCGTCAGCCAGGCTCCCGGCACCTCCAGCTTCAGCAACAGTCTCCAGAGCAGCAGCGCGCATGTCGCATGAAGTAATACATTCTCCACATGATAAGGCAGCGTCCACCAATGCCACAATTGATAGTCAATCCAAAATGAAGTGCCAGTGAGCGGATAGTATTGCTGCAGCGCCGTGGTGTCCGTCCAGATGCGCCAGAGCCCGGAGAAATCTCGCAGCACTTTTTCCGCGTTAGTTGTCCACAAGTCATCATCAAAAACAAATTTCCCCTGAAGCGCGGGCCAGTAGGCGCCCAGCGTGACGACTACGATAAGCAAACCCCAAATCCAAACGGCCCAAGTTCGGGCAACAGAAGCATCCACCTGCACGGCGTCCGGTTTGACCAGATTTTCACTCGCAATCTGGCGGGCTTTCTTGCGGCTCATGGACGGGCACGCTAAGTCCGCCGCCCCCACCGGTCAAAAACTATGCGCCATCCAAGTTCTGATGCTGGTTTCCCGAACTCAACATTCAAAAATGTCACCTTCAGCACCAGTTGGAATTCATTGACATATACCAAGTAATTGATAATAATCAGACATGACAAAAATCCGGTCGGTCGTTCTTATCAGTGCCTTGATGCTGCTGATTCAGGCTTTCGCAGCAACCCAGGCAGAGGCTCAGGTTTTACGTTCACCCAGTCGGACAGTTCCGGCCTTCTCTTCACCGCAGTTGATGGAAAAGAAAAGAAAGCTGTAATTTCCGCCTCAACCGGATCCGGCACAGCCAAGGGCGCCATGGTTGCCATCGGCAAGATCGATCACCAGATCAATGTCAAAAGTCCCACGGTGAGCCTGAGCATACGTGTCGCTGACTCGCTGACTGGGACGGCGGTTTCCGCTGATGATGAGAGCACCGCCAGCTCCCCGGCATCGGATGGCAGCATTGGATCAGCCGGCGTTTCCCAGCTTCGCATGGTTCTGGACGAGGATCAGACCCATAACGCCAACAGAAAAGGCCTCTCGCTGGCGCAGACCGTGACCGAACTGGCCCTGGAACTCAACCGTCAAGGTTACACCAAGGAAACCGCGACAACGACAACGACCACCACGGCTGCAACCACCCCTTAGCTGCCTGTTGAAAAGCATGGGAGCTGGACTTGCTAATCGTGTTGTGGGCTGCCAGCCCACTGAATCCTCCTTCGCAAGGCGTGACATGCTTTTCATGCACCGAGGACTGAGAGCCCGCGGCAACGGATATATCTTCAGGCCATCATGACCACCTCGCCGCTTCTCGTTGGAGCCACGCTCGCCGCAGCCGCCGATCAATCGCGGGTGGATGCCGTCGTGCGCGAGTCTGCCGTCGCCGGCCAGCCCGTTGTGGACGCGCTCTTGGATCGTGCCGGGATCGATGAATCCGCCTTCCTCAGCAGTCTGGCCGCACAACTTCAATGGCCGTGGCACCTCACCGTTCAACCCGACAGAGATGAAGCCGCGCACTTGAAAAAAGCCTGCCCCACACGGCTCGCACTCCGACACCGGCTGATCCCTCTTTCGTTTGAAAAAAATGGTGCCCAGAATGGCGGCGCGAATGATGAACCCACAGCGAACGAGCACAGCGCCATCGCCATCGCCTGTTACGATCCCTTCGATCTTCAAGCGCGCCAAGCTGCCGCCCGAGTGGTGCCAATGCCGATCCGCTGGCAACTCGCACCCCGCGCTGAAGTGCTGCGCGCGATCCAGGAATTCTACGGCGTGGGTGCCGATACGTTTGAAGACATTCTGAAAAATCGCGACGCCGACTTTGACGACGCCCATCTGCGCGATGAAGCCAACGTCATCGACGCCGGTGATGCCGAGGCTTCCGTTGTGAAGTTCGTCAATCAGATCATCCGCGAAGCACTCGGCCAGCGCGCCACGGACATCCACCTTGAGCCCGTGCAGGACAGCCTGCGCATCCGCTACCGCATCGACGGCGTGCTCCATGAAGTGCCCGTGCCGGAAAACATTAAGGCGCTGCAGGGCTCCGTGCTCGCCCGCGTCAAAGTGATGGCCAAACTCGACATCGCGGAAAAGCGCCTGCCGCAGGATGGACGCATCAACCTCAAGCTGGAAAATCAAAGCATCGACGTTCGCGTGGCCACCATCCCCAGCGTGGAAGGCGAGAGCATCAGCCTCCGCTTGCTCGGCCAGGAGCGTTTCACCATCGATCGCCTCGGCCTCACGCCGGACTATCGCGAAAAAATCACGCAACTCCTCGGCAGACCGAACGGCATCGTCCTGGTCACCGGCCCCACCGGCAGCGGCAAGAGCACCACGCTCTACACCTTCCTCTCTTCATTGAACAATGTGTCGCGGCGCATCGTCACCATCGAAGATCCCGTGGAACACAAGCTGTCCGGTGTCGTGCAGATCGCAGTGAAACCGGAGATCAACCTGACCTTCGCCAGCGGACTGCGCAGCATCCTGCGCGGTGATCCGAACGTCGTGATGATCGGAGAAATTCGCGACCTCGAGACTGCCGAGATCGCCGTGCGCGCGTCACTCACAGGCCACCTCGTCTTCTCCACCCTGCACACCAACGACGCCGTGGGCGGCATCACCCGCCTCGTGGAAATGGGCGTGGAGCCATTCTTGGTCGCCTCATCCGTCCGCGCCTTCCTGGCCCAGCGACTGGTGCGCTCGCTCTGTCCGCAGTGCAAACAACCGGCGCATTACAGCAGGGAGCAGCTCACCGCCTGCGGCTTTGCCGAAGGCATCGACAAGACTATTTACACCGCCTCCGCCACCGGTTGCACCGCCTGCCGCAGCACTGGGCATCACGGCCGGCTGGCCATTTATGAAATCGTGCTGGTCACGAACGCGATGCAGGATCTCATTTCCTCGCGCGCCAGCGCCAACGAACTGCTCCGCCAGGCGCGCAAAGACGGTTTCATTTCCCTGCGCGAATATGGTTGGCGCAAAGTCCTCGAAGGCGCCACCACCGTCGAGGAAGTCATGCGTGTGACCAGTGAGGATTTTCTGGATTAAGTCAGGCGGCGGTAGAACTAGGTAATGCGTCCCGCTTCTCACTCCTTGGAAAGTTCGCTGGCACTACATTTATGATCCGTCCCGCTTCCGGGAGCAGGCCAACAAAACGTTTGGACCGTGATGAGAAGCGAGACGCATCACCGACTTACAGCATCATTTCAACATTTTACCAGCACCCATGCGCCGCATGCCGATCACTATCGTCAGTTATCTGGCGTCGAGTTTTGGCTCAAGGTTCCTATCATTTGGCGATGGATTCCGAAAGCCATTTACCACTGCAAAATGGTCGCCTCCGGCAATCATCATCAAGTCGACTTTGCCTAAAGTGTTGTCGGGAAAGCGAAGCCAATAGTGCCGGTTTGCACGGCTGTTCCACTTTTTTGAATCTAGCGTTTTTGGCATGTCGATGATCGCCGACGAGGTATAGCCGTCTTCTGGCGCAAGAAAACCGAATTCATCCTTCGCCTCTTGGATACCGCCTCCGTCAATCGAGACTTCGCACCTCCAGTCGTATGGAGCATTGGGTGGCTGCGTGTTATCCTCCGTCGTTCGGCAACGGATTTGTAAATTAATCTTGTCCCTCTTGGATAGACTCACTGAAATCAGGCTTCCGTCGCGCGGCACTTTAGGCTGAGCACGAAGCCGTTCCAGTGGAATGGGGTTTCCAGCTTTTCGTAGATGAAAAATGATTGGTGAAAAAGAATCTGATTTATTAATTCCTCTTCCAAGATCAGCGCCAAAATCAAAACTTTGTATTGATGGCTTTAGTTCGCCTCCGGGATCAACGTAATAGTAATCTGATTTGGTGATTTCAATGCGCAGGCCCGCACCCTTTGTCTGGATCTTGAACTTCCCAGCGGCATCTGAAGTTGTATTTCGGAGCGAAGCTTTAGTCATATTATCAAACACTGAGACTTCAATCCTCGCCGCAGGGACAGGATTGCCATTCTGATCAAGAACGATGCCGTAAAACTCGATTGGTGTCTGCATTAAGGCCTGTATTGGATCTGGCCGCGACCATATGACTCTAACAATTGCCTCAACTCCGCCCTTTATTGCTTTGTTGTAGACTGTCGTCCTATATAGAAAAGCAACTGATACAAGAAGCAGGGACACCAGCCCAATCATTTCGGTTTTGTTCTTCATGGGACTGTATTTGACATATATCGTGGAAGGAGTCTGTCAATAATTCGACACTTCAGCCGAAAAAATCAGATCACGCATCTCGTCATTAAGTCTCACGACACCATTGCTGCATAATCCAGGAATTCAGCGTATTCTCCCGGCCATGAAGTTCTCGTTCGCGTGGGTGCAGGCCATCAGCCTCGGCTGGTTGTTGGCTCTTGCTCCCCTGCCCGCTTCAGAACCGCAGCCGTGGTTGGAGAAGGACACCCGGCTGGCGTCGGAATATCTAAGCTTGCTGGTGGAGAAGCCAGAATACGGCCAGGTGCTAGAACTGCTCTGGAGCCTTTACGAGAAACACCAGTCCACCAGCCTGCTGCTGGATTCGATCACCGCCCAGGCAAAAGCGCAGCCGCATCCTAACGTAATCCTGGTGCAGGCTCATCTTCTACGGAAGGGGGGCCGTCGAGATGATGCAGAGTCGCTCTATGAAAGCATCCTGCACGGAGACGAGAAGAACGCGATTGCCTTGCGCGCCCTGGCCGATCTCGCGCTCGAAAATTCGAAACGAGAAACGGCTCTCGACTACCTCAAGCTACTGGCCGCAACGCTGTCCGAAAATGATCCCCGACTGGCGCCGCTGCTGTTGGAAGTAGGCAAACTCGCTATTGGAGCCGGCAAATCCCCTGATGCCGCCGCTGCATGGAAGAAAGCAATCGAACTCCAGCCGAAAAATACGGCGCTGGTGCGGGAAGTCGCGCAACTGCTGCTAGGCTCCGGCTTTCTTGATGAAGCGCTGACACTTTATCAAGGCATGACCAAGTCGACTGACCCGGCGCAGAAAATCGACGCACTCTACGAACTGTCGCGCATCGAGGAGCAGGCCGATCATCTCCAAGAAGCAGGAGCCGCGTTGCGTGAAGGCTTGACGCTACTGCATTTCCGCGACTGGCGTTACCGGCAGTTTTTTCAGCGGCTGGTGAAACTGCACGAGCGCTTCGGCCAGCTCGATGTTTTGAAAAGCGAACTGCTTAAAGCCGTGGGTGTGCCGCCACAGGAAAAGTCACTGGCTGATCTCGCCCAATTTGCCGAGCTGACAGTCGACGCGGATGAACGCATCAAGTGGCTGCGTGAACTCGTGAAACATTTTCCCGAAGCGCTGGAATATCGGTGGCAGTTGGCCAGCGTCCTGATCGATCACGAAGGCTGGCAGGAGGCCGGTTTACTTCTAGACGAGCGACTAAAAAACGACGGATCGGATGCGCCTGCCCTGATGCTGCTGCGTTGTCAGGTCGATTTGCGCAGCGGCAATGAAGCCAAAGCTTCGCAGCGGCTGAAACAATTGATAACGCAAGGCACCAATCCCGAACTTGAAAAACAAGTGCTGGCCTTCGCCCGCGATAAATCGCTCGACGAGCTCACGGAAAAGATTTTGCTGGCGCGCATCGAACGCGAGCCGGACAAAGTAGAGTCGGTGATGGAACTGGCGGCATTCTATCGTTTGCGGCAGCGCACGAAGGAGATGCAGCGCGTGCTTGATCAATATTCTGGAGTCACCACGGGAGATCGTCGAACCCGGATCAATCAAGTGGCGGCGTTTCTCGCTGGTGGTGGAGATCAACGCACTGCGGAAAAAGCAGCGCGCGATGCGGTGGCCGTATCCAAAGGTGGCCGCGACGAACTGCTCCGGCTCGCGGATGTGCTCACTCAGAACGGGCCGAATGAATCTGCGCTCCCATTGCTGGAGCAAGCCTGGAGCCTGAGCGACAACGCGGAAAAACGCACGGATGTCGATGAACGCATTCTCGCGCTGCTGTCAGGTGATCCAATAGCAAAGCCGGCCGCGCAAGTGGCACCGAGCACCGAATTCAAGCTGCCCGCGATTTTCACCGGCGAGGGCTTCGGAAGTGATGCCCCCGCGGCCAACCAGCGGAAAACGGTGGCAGATGCCGTGAGAGATTACGCAATGATGCAGGCATGGATGATGCAACATTCCAGATTCTGGATTCTTGGTTCATGGTTGCTGCCGCAGACCACGCCCGAACGCATTCTGCGCGCAGCCTGGTGGTGTTTCCGCGCTGATCAGTTCGTGCTGGCCTCCGATCTTTTAAACCAGCTTGGGCCCGATGCGCCGCTTGAGGCACAGAAGCTCTGGCTCGATATCGCGCTGATTGAAAAAAACTCACTGCTGGCAATCCGGCAACTCCGGCTGCTCTCGAGAATCGATCCTGCCAACCGCACAGGGTATCAGCTCCGCCTCGCGGAACAGGAGATCGCGCGCGGCGATGGCAAAAACCATCCGGGGTTTTCCGAGGCGCGGCAGATTCTCGAAGCACTGATCAAGGATAATCCAGAGAACGAAGTTGTTCTATCCGCGCTGGCCCAGTGCTACATCGTAGAAGGCCGGCACGAGGATGTTCTTGCGCTTTGGGACAAGGCGGTGCGCGACGCCAAGGGCAACGTGGCGCCGCTGCTGGAGCGCCAGGCCGATGCGTTGATCACCCAGCGGAAGTTCGCGGATTTCATCGCTGCTCATGCACGATTGATGGAAGAAGAAACGGATTACAAAAGACGTCGGGAGAAGTTTCAACGCGCGCTCGAGCAATTGATGTGGGCTGACTCCCGCCGGGGCGAGATCACTGAGGAAGAACGCAAGTCGCGGCTCGATTTAGCTGTGTCAGTATTCAGGGATCGGGCGCGGAAACATCCGTTCGACGGATTCTGGCACGAGGCGCTGGCACGGATTTTCGAACGTCAGGGTGATGCAAAGATGTCGTTCGCCGAAATGAAACAGGCATATTACTCTTCGCCAGACACGCCGTTCTCGCTCGATCAGTTGCGGAGCTCCGCATTGCGCGCGGGTGATTTAAAGAATGCGATCTATTTCCAAAAACAGATCGCAGCGAGTGCAGCAACCCAGCAAGCGGCAGGCGAATGGCGCGAACTGGTGCAATTACTGGAGCAGGATTTCCGCACGATTGAAGCTGATCAAGTGCGGCGGCGGCTGGAGTCGCGATTTTCCCAAGATTTCGCCGCACTGGAAGATCTGGCCAAATATTATAGCGACACGGCACAGGAAGACGCCGCGCGCCGGGTGTTGACTCAGATCACTCGAGTGCGGCCTTGGGAACCCCGCAATCTCCTGCGCCTGGCATTAACGGAAAAGAAGCTCGGAGAAAATGCCAGGGCGAAAGAGACACTGACGAAACTACT